>JASHRE010000191.1 GCA_030037515.1 Candidatus Sulfotelmatobacter sp. | reverse complement strand
AACTATCGGATTGCCGACCTACGGCGAAACTGTCGAGCCGGTCTGGTCGACATTTGTCCATGATTGAATCAACTCGCGTTTTCGGCGGCGATCCACGCACGAATATAGGCCGGACAGTTCCGCAAAGTGGCCCCGCTGTTTTCACAATTAGCCAAGAAACGAACCGTATCGTGATCGACCAGTTTCACGTCTGCGAGATCAAGGGTCAAGTTCTCAATCTCCGCCTGCGATGCCAGCGCATCTTCCAATTCGTTCAACCGTTTACCCTCTAGCCGGCCGAGAATTCTCAAAACAATTCGGTCCCCTTCTTCCACTCGACTAAGCTTCCACATGGATATTCCGTTTCTCCTTTCCTCAATCTTCATCGCCTTCTCAGATCAACTGTGCTCCCTGATTCCGAGAAAACCCGAATGCTTCGAATGCACGTCAGCACCCAAATATTCCGAGTGGCAAAGTGCAGATTCCAAAGTGGATCGCAGGATCGTGCGGGCAGATTGGGGCCGACCGTCTCGAACCCTCGTGAGCTCCCGACCGGCTTCGTGACGGTCGAGCGTCCTAACTACTTGTTTTTTGAGGCGGTTGCAGTTTGGTGAACCCATTGCATTTGGAATGGGCGGACGTCAGTTTAAGAAGCGCAGCAGTTGAGTCTCGATAAACAGCGTCTGAATTTCCTGTCCGTTGGGTTAAGAAAATTACTTTTACATCGAATGGGGAAAGAAAATGACTCACAAATTTCGAAGTTTTATCGTTCACTCGCTTCAACTCGCTGCCATGCTCGGAGTCGCGAGCGCAGGCCTTCAAGCCGAGAACATCGTTAAGAAGATCGTGGTTGGCGACAGGGAAGTGACAGTCGTCAATAGTTACAATGGGACAGAGCCGCTTTCGAGACCTACACAGGTTATTGTCTATGACTTCGATGTCCCGACCAATGTGGTCGCGCTCGACCACTCGGCAAGTGATTACGTTGATAGCCACGGGCTCGTCGCCCATGTGAAAGGCAACGTGGGCCAGAATAGTTCTATCGATTCGGTGGCAGCCAACGTCAACACGGAGTTTTCCAAAACTCTCGTCAAGCGACTAAATAAAAGCCACATCGCGACGACCGTTGCTAGTGCCGGACAGAATTCTCCCACGGATACTCTGATAGTCCATGGCCAGTTCACCACGCTCAAACGCGGCAATAAGACCAAACGTATGCTGATCGGCTTCGGCCTTGGCGCCAGCGATGTGAAGGCGCACGTTGTTGTCTCATTGGTCACGGAGCACGGCCCTGTCACGCTGACTGAGTTCGATCTGAACTTTTCGAGCGATAGAATGCCGGGCGCCCTTGTCGGCCCACCATCTGGCCTGGCCGTGAGCGTAGCAACCAGCGTCGTAACTGATCACGGGTCCACCGCTGAAAAGGACACGGCGGTTATGGCGAAGGCCGTCGCCAAACAGATCGAGAAGATCATGAAGACCCAGCAGTGGACTGATCCGACGGCACTGGCTGAAGCTACGAATTAGGTGCGGGGCCGAGCGATTTCCCAGCGGCAGCTGCCGTGCCCCGTCCGATGTGCCCATCGGAATGTAAGTTCTCAGTTGATGTTCAGCAAGATGAGGTCTGGAGCAGGGGATGGTGCTTAAATCCCATGCTCCAGCATCCCCGCCTAACTCCACCGCAGTCAATCCAGCGTCGCCTTCCTTCAAAATCGCAAGGATCTGTTTTTCACTCTACCCTTCAACGCGGCGCCTCTTCTCCCCGGTTAAGGAGAAATCAATTTGTAGATAGACCACCTCTCGGAGGTTGGGTCACAGCAGGTCTCGAAATCCCCTGTGATCCCGATGGCTTCGTGAACTGCCGCTCGCTCTAAGTGCTTGCGTTTTGAAGCAGTTCCGTTTGGCAAATCCATTGCGTTCCAGAAAGGCAGATCTCGGCGGAAGACAGCGTCTGATTCGTTGCTTTGTCAAAACGACATGAACAAGGATCACGGGTTGTCTATCGGGTCTGATATTTAATTTCAAAATTGAAAAGGAAAAAACAAAATGAAATCTCACAAGCTGCAAATCGCCCTGCCTTGCAACCGAAAATTAGCCGCAACAATCGCTCTTTGCTTGTCCCTACTAGCTTCAATGTCGGCTTTTGCCGCGACTACCGATAAGGCCAAGGTCCAAGGATTGATCACCGGTCGAGATGCGAACTCGCTGATGTTAAAGACCGGGGATGGTGGCAAGGCGACCATCATTCTGGACGACAACACTAAAGTGCAGCACCCGAAAACACGAGGCATCGGCCACAGATTGGGTCTACGAAAGAAAGAAGTCTCGGCCGCTGTGCTGATCCCGGGACTCAAAGTCAGCGTTCAGGGAACGAAGGACAGCCAGGGTCGCGTGGTCGCAAAAACGATTACGTTCAAGTCGAATGATCTCGAAACCGCCGAAATGATCCAAGCAGGTTTGCATCCCACTGCCCAGCAGGTGGCGGCCAACCAGCAGGCTATCGAAAACACAAAACAGGATCCGAAGTGAACGGTCGGGTCGCCTTTGGCCTCGTATTTGATGAATTCGACGGCCGTTCTGGCCGATGGTTGATGGTCTTTATCTACTACACCTGGAAACCGCAAGTGTAAAACTAAGCAGGTTCCAGGTGTCAGTGGGTTTCTCTAGGACTTCACAATAAATTGGCTTTCTAAATTGCATCTCTTTTCAGCCGCCGACCGTTCTTGGGCAACGATGTAAAATGGCTGCCAAACGCACGCAGGGAGGTCGGTGCTATGAGCCAGGGCAATTTTGCGGGTCCGCTGGCTGACATCAAAGGGGATCCCTTCCGCAGAATCATGGACACGATTCCTACCATGGTTTGGACGGCGTTACCTGATGGATCGCGCGACTTCGTCAACCAGCGCTGGCTTACTTACACGGGGCTGTCCGTAGAAGAGATGCTCGGGATGAACTGGCAAAACACAGTCCATGCGGAAGACTTACCTGACCACATCAAAAAATGGAGCATTTGCCGTGTTAGGGGGAAACCATTCGAGGATCGATTGCGAGTTAAGGGCGCCGACGGCTCCTATCGATGGTTTCTCGATCGGACGGTGCCGATCCGCGACGAAAATGGCGAATTGACCGGCTGGTATGGCGTTAGCACCGACATCAACGAATACAAGCAAGCGGAGGAAGAAGTACGCCAGCAGGAACACATGCTGCAGATGATGATGGACATTGTCCCACATCACATGTTCATTTTGCGGATGGATTCGGTGCATTCTTCATTTCGCAACCGGGCAGCGGCCGAGTTCTTTGATCTTCCCCCTTTTGCCGAATTCCGTTCGCCGCTGGAGATGTACGAAAACCACGTACATCCGGAGGATATCGAAGAGTTGAAGGACCGCTTATTGATAGCATTCAAAACTCACGTAGGAATCGAAGCCGAGGCGCGAATGCGCGGCAAGGACGGAAACTATCGTTGGTTTCTACATCATCTTTTCCCGTTCGTCGACGGAGAGGGCAAGATTCTCTATTGGTGTGGCACTCGGATCGATATAGAAGATCGCAAGCGTGCCGCAGACATTGCGCAACGAGAGAATCTGGCCTTGCGTGAGGAAATCGACAAGGTCTCGATGTTCGAGGAGATCGTAGGCACGTCGCCTAAATTGCACCCAGTGCTGGCCCGCGTATCCAAGGTGGCGACGACCGATTCAACGGTGCTGATTACGGGAGAGACCGGCACAGGGAAGGAACTCATCGCTCGCGCCATACACAAAGGATCGCCACGCGCGAATCATGCCTTTGTCAGCGTAAACTGCGCCGCGTTGCCCAAGGACCTAGTTCCTTCGGAGTTATTCGGTCACGAAAAAGGGGCGTTCACGGGGGCACTGCAACGGAGGCTGGGAAGATTTGAACTGGCCGAGGGCGGAACAATTTTTTTGGATGAGATTGGTGAACTTCCACAGGAGACGCAACTTTCTCTATTGCGAGTTTTGCAGGAGAAAGAATTTCAACGCGTGGGCGGCAACCAGACCATTCACGCCAACGTGCGGGTAATTGCCGCAACTCACCGGGACTTGCCTGCGGCTATTGAGGCAGGTACTTTCCGCAACGATCTTTATTACCGGATCAGCGTCTTTCCCATCGAAGTCCCCTCGCTGCGCGAACGCAACGAGGACATTCCACTGCTGGTCGAGTATTTTGTTCAGCGCTTTTCGAATAATGCGGGAACGAAAATACGGAGCATCGATCGGAGGAGCCTCGCTCAACTCCAGGCCTACTCCTGGCCGGGAAACATTCGCGAACTGCAAAACGTCATCGAGCGTTCTGTCATTCTGTGCGAAGGCGACAGGTTCTCCGTAGATGAAAGCTGGCTCTCCAATACGGCACAAAACAAGAAAAGCCTGCCAACGGAACTCGTGAACCACGAGAAGGAAATGATTGAGCAGGCGCTGGCCCAGACCAAAGGCCGGGTTGCAGGACCGTCCGGGGCGGCGGCAAAGTTGGGCATGCCGCCTTCCACACTGGATTCAAAGATCAAGTCTTTGGGGATCAACAAGCAGAGCTTTCAACACCCGTAGTCGCACCTGAGCGCCGCTAGTGTTCGACTCGGAGGCTACGACCCCTTTAGCCGACAGGATTACGGGCAAACCGGAAGTTACCCCCAGCCCTCAATTCTTGATCAGACCGCAACCGCACTTGTGACGCCGGTGTGACGCAAAACCTGCCATCACTGCCGAAATTGACATCATTGACACTTCGCAGCGACTGATTTCAAATAACTTGTCTGTTTTGAACGCACTCCGGTGAATTCGGCTTATAGGTTCGGCTGCCACAACTTTTTATATTCAGTTACTTGCAAAGCCTGAGGTTCGATTGTGACGCGGTGTGCCGCAGTATCCCAAAATCTTGGATCTGCAATCTGCTCTTGCTGAGGTTCAGCGCCTCAAGGAATTGATAGAGGAAGCTGTAGTGGATGCTTACACCGAAGAAGAACAGAAGAACAAACGGTCGGGTTCCTCACAATAATTGAGGAGCATCTAGTGTTGCTGTTCACGGC
>JASHRE010000190.1 GCA_030037515.1 Candidatus Sulfotelmatobacter sp. | reverse complement strand
CCGCTTGCGCCCAGGTTCGGGACCGTCGAGTGCGGACTGGCCGCGACTTGGGCCAGCATGGCAACGACGCCGCCGACCAGATAGAAGACGAGATAGCGGACCGAACCCATCGCGTCTTCGATCGCCGGGCCAAAGGCCCAGAAGAACACCATGTTCCCGATGATGTGGAACCAGCTGCCATGCAGAAACATGGCCGTCAGAATGGTGATCCAGTGATGCCCGGCGACAATGTTGGCAGGAACCACCGACCATGCCGCGACGAACGCATCGCCGCGCATCAGTTCCTCGATGAAGACGATCACGTTGACGACGATAATCAGCGTGGTCGCAACGGGAAAATGCGTGGGGCGTCGGGACGCGTCCGATAAAGGGACAAGTGTTCCCAATCAGTCGTCTCCAGTCCTCGTTTTCGACACTCGCCGCCAGGCAGTTCTGCTAGGCAGTCGGTTCCCATGGCCGGTTGCGAACGCTGGGCGTCAATGTTCAGGCAGCCCTTTTGACCGGGGCTCCGGCCAGCACGTGGCGCGCCGCTAAGGAGATTGCCAAGCGAGAAATGCCGCTGAAAAGCATGCTGATTCCCACCAAAGTGCCGATAACCCACTCGGTGCTCGAGGGCCACGTCCGCCAGATCAGAATGCCCAGAATCAAAGTAACGACTCCGTCGAGCAGCAGCCAGCTCGAGCCGCGCATCGGCCGCAAACGGAACGACAGCACCAGTTCCAGCACACCCTCAACAAACAAATAACCGGCCAGCAGAAGCGTCAGGGATGCCAGCCCCGCGACAGGATGAAGCAATGCATAGACCCCGACTGACAGATAGAGAATGCCAAGCAGAACTTCCCAGATTGATCCTCCCGCGGTCCGGGTGTGCCAGGCAAACACAAAATGAAACGCGCCGCTGAATATCAGCAGCCAGGCTACGATCAAAAGCACGGTGAGCCCCGCCACCGGCGGAATGACAATGGCAAGAACTCCCGCGATGATCATCAGGACGCTAAGCCCGACGGACCATCCGACTGACTCCTTCGCGATTGTGCCTAGTGATGTCATATCTACCTCCCGGCGAATTCGAAGCCGGAATTATATGCCCGTCTTATCCGTTAGCAAACCGATTTGAGATACGCCGAGTACCCCTGTGAATCGATGGCCGAGATCGGCAAGTTTATTTCGAAAACTCTCCCAGAGCCGCCCTGAAAATCTGATCGAACGATCCGGGACGTCCGCCTTTGAGGACTGCAGACAGCGCTTTTTCCGCGGCGGGACGCTGATATCCCAGATTGACGAGCGCGGAAAGCACATCTCCTTCGACCGCGCTCAATACGGGGGTTGTGGTTGCGGACGAGGGCGCGGTTTCCGGCAATTTATCGCGCAATTCCAGCACCATGCGCTCCGCCGTTTTCTTTCCGATGCCAGGGATGCGCGTGAGCCGCGCCACATCGTTTCCGCGAATTGCTCTGACCATTTCGTCGGCCGCCATGCCGCTGAGAATCGTGATCGCAAGCTTTGGCCCGATTCCGCTGACGGTGATCAGCTTTTCAAAAAGCAGCTTTTCCGACCAAGGCAGAAATCCGTAAAGCGCGATCGCGTCTTCGCGAACGTGGGTGTGAATGTGCAGAGCGACCTCGGCACCGACCTCAGGCAGATCAGAAAATGTCGGCACGCTGATGCTTACCTCATAGCCGACGCCGCCGGTCTCGACGATCGCCTGGCTGGGACGCTTCGCCAGCAGCTTTCCCCGGAGATGAGCAATCATGCCGACATTGTAGCCGTTGAACCTCCCCACGGCTAAAGCCGGGGATTCGTGCTTCACGCAGCACGGCCCGCTTGGGTCTTAGGCGCTGTCCACAGGCGTCTCCGGGATTCTCCTAGCGACAAGTTGTCTTGTACCTTCGTAGCTCAGGTTGTGAGCAGCATTCCAATCTCCGTGCGGTGTTGGGTTTTACATTCCCGGCGTACCCATTCCCGGACTGAGAGATCAAGGTGAGGCTTTGGTATCCGCAAGGAGAACACAACTGTTTCGAGGGAAAGAAACGGTCGGCTTGGAGAGCATGGGTTTCATTCCACAACGACTTGTGCTTCCACCGCTGGATGGGTCGATTTGGACCCTTCGGTACCGTAAGGGCACACACCGATCTGATGCAAGCGCCTTATATCCCCAGCCCCTAAAGGGCGGCGCTTTACCGCGCGATGGCCGCTAAACTGGGGCTTCGGCCCTCTGGCTTCTAACCGCCAACCGCCAGTTGCTCTCTCTGGCGGGCTTGAATTTCGATGTACACATTCACCAGCGACACGGCGGCCGGAGTCACGCCGGGAATGCGTGAGGCCTGTCCGATTGTACGCGGGCGAATCTTGGTTAGTTTTTCCAGCATTTCGCGCGAAAGTCCGCTGACGGAACCATAGTCGAACCATTCGGGTATGGCGCGCTGCTCGGCTTTCTTGAGTCGCTCCATTGCCCGCTGCTGCTGCGCCAGATAACCTTCGTATTTGATCTCAGTCTCTACCGATTTGAGTTCGTTGCGGAGTTTGGAGGAAATTCTCGCCCCGGATCGACCCGGATTTTCGCCGACGTCAGTTTCGAAAAATTCTGGACTGCGCGGGCGCAGAGCCGGCACGAGCTGCTCGACCGTCACTTCGGGCCGCTTGAGAAGTTGTGCCAGCGTTTGACCGATCGCCTCAGGCAAGATTGCTGCCGCGCTGGGCCCGGCTTGGACGGGCGAGACGCCCATCCCCACACAGTCAGAAACGACTTCGGTCGTGATGCGGGTCGACTCGAGCAGCTTCTTGATCTCTGCCAATCGGGACTGCTTGGCCTGAAAATCTGCCCACGCTTGATCCGAGATGAGCCCCACGCGGCGGCCGTGTGGGGTCAGACGGCGATCTGCGTTGTCGATCCGAAGGTGCAGGCGGAATTCTGCCCGCGACGTGAACATGCGGTAGGGCTCGTTCGTGCCCTTCGAAATCAGATCGTCGATCAGGATCGCGGTGTAGGCTTCGGTGCGGTCGAGAATCAGCGGCGGCTCTTGCTTGACCTTCAGCGCAGCGTTGATGCCCGCCATGATGCCCTGGCATGCGGCTTCTTCATAACCAGACGTTCCGTTGATCTGACCGGCCAGAAACAGGCCGCTGATCTTGCCAGTTTCGAGCGTGCGCTCGAGTTCGGTAGGATCGATCGAGTCATATTCGATGGCGTATCCGGGGCGCAGCATTTCAGCGGTGTCGAGTCCGGGAATCGATTTCAGAATCGCCAGCTGTACCTCGACGGGAAGCGACGTGCTCATGCCGTTTACATAGATCTCGTGCGTGTTCAGACCTTCTGGTTCGAGAAAGAGCTGGTGCATCTGTTTGTCGGGAAACTTAACGATTTTGTCTTCGATCGACGGACAATAGCGTGGTCCAATCGATTGAATCTGACCGCTGTACATGGGCGAGCGGTGCACGTTTTCGCGAATGATGCGATGCGTTTCGGCCGTGGTCCACGCGATGTAACACGGCACCTGCGTATCGTGATGTGCGACACGTTTGGTGCGAAAACTGAACGGTGTGGGATCTTCGTCGCCGGGCTGAACGGTGAAGCGCGACCAGTCGACGGTTCGGCCATCGAGGCGCGGAGGCGTGCCGGTTTTCAGGCGGCATCCACGCAGGCCGAGATTTTTCAGAGCTTCGCCCAGAAGAACGGCCGCCGGCTCTCCTGAGCGGCCCGCCGGATATTGTTGCTCGCCGCAGTGAATCAACCCGTTGAGAAATGTTCCGGTGGTGATGACCACCGCTTGCGCGCCGACGGTGCGGCCGTCGCGAAGCCGTAGCCCGAGCACCCTGTACCCGGTTCCGAGTTGAGACTCGTTGTCTTCGCTCGGTGCTCGGTACTCGGCAGTCGGTACTGTAATGAGATCCGCCACTTCGGCCTGCTTGATCTTCAGATTTGGCTGCGATTCGAGGACCTCGCGCATCTTCACGCGATACGCCTGCTTGTCGCATTGCGCTCTGGGAGACCAGACGGCTGGGCCGCGCGAGGTGTTCAGCAAGCGGAACTGAATTCCCACGGCGTCGGTGATTTCGCCCATGATGCCGCCGAGAGCATCGACTTCGCGCACAAGATGTCCTTTGGCGATCCCCCCCACCGCGGGATTGCAGGACATTTGCGCGATCAGGTCGACGTTGAGCGTGTACAGCGCGGTCTTGAGCCCCATGCGGGCACAGACCATGGCAGCCTCGCATCCGGCATGTCCGGCGCCGACCACGACCACGTCGAAATTTTCTGTAAATTGCATAAATCCCTGCTGGGCTAGGTTCCCTCACCTTCTGCCGGCGTCTCGCTTGCCATTCAGAGTTCGGAATTTCGGCAGCTCAAACGCCGCGCAAAGGCCTCAACCTCGCATTCGGCATGTCCGGAGCCGACCACGAGCACATCGAAATTTCCGTGAATTGCATCGATGATTTGACCCGACGCGGGACCTAGGATTCTTTCGCACCGGTGGTTTCATCGTCTTCCCACTCCGCGTCGCAGGCGCGGCAGCGCCAGCCGTCGCGATGGAACGGAATCGGGACATTCACGGCCATACTTAGGTACGCGGTCGGATCGAGTTCCTGATACGTCACATCGAGCGAATTGCACTTGGGGCAACGCGGCTGTTCATACAATCCTACGCCGTGCACGTAGAGGCCTTCGAGGATCGGCTGATCGAGCAGCGCCTTCGCCTTCGACGCGTCTTCGGGCGGGACGCAGAGTTTCACCCCGCCGATGAAATTTGAGATGAACCAGTCGAGGCGCACCAGGTTTTCGTCGCGCAGAAAGCACTCAATGCCGGCCGATTCGAGGCTGCCCTTGGCCAGCAACGCTTCGGGCAAGTCGCGAAATTGACGGATCGTAACCAGCGAACGCAGGTCCAACTCCTGGCGCGGCTCTTGAGAATCAGGAAACTCGAGGTCGCGGCGGTCGAGTTCGTTTTCGAGCGCCTCCCAGGCGGTTTCGGTGAGCGATTCGGGATTCCGCGCCAGATGCTCCAATTCATCATCCGTCATCGCGGCGTAGGTCTTTGCCAGGCGGGAACGCTCGTCGGATCGCTCAAGGCTGGACACAAAGCAAGCATACTGCGGATTCGCTGAAAATAGAACGGCCCGCGAGCTCATTCGAGCCTGCGGCCCGACCCGATGGACTGTTTGGGATTCACCAAGAGGCCGTCACATTATTGGTTGCGCTAAGTGGTTTGAAGATTCTTGAGGCTTTGGCGGTCGGGTGAGCAAACCTCGCCAATCAGAACTCAAGGCAACCCACCGGCTCTGGGATTAGGGCAAACGATGAGCCGGTGAGTACAGGAGGTTAAACGTTGTCGAGATTGCGCCGGATCATAGCACAGATTCCGAAGACCCCACCGGTTTTCTTCATCGCTCTGTCGGCTTCTCGGGCGCAGCGTTGGACGCTTCGGCCAGTTTTAGGTGAACCCTTTAACTCTCGTCTGGCTTCCTCAATTTGGAAAGTGATGAGACGGGCTTTTTCGATCCGGTGCTTCGGTCTCAGCGATCAAACTCTCGATTATTTCCGTCCGATGGGGTTTCCGAGCTTTAGCGTTTTTCCATAAAGCATACCCCGCGCGGCGACAATCGGTCGCATGGTCATTGAAGGTCAATTGCTGTTTGGGCGGAGGATTCCAGCGATTGGAAAAGACTGCGTACAAGACGGCGCCCCCCGCGGCCAGGAACGAACTCACCCCCTCGGCACAACACTGGGATTCTGGTGAGCGTCCGTTGGTTGGAAACCGCTCTCTGGTTTGCGCAGGATCATGGTGCGAGTCCAAATTCCGACGTTCGGTGCTTGCATTAACTAGGCGCATGATGGCGCTTTGTTTCCTCAATCGCGTGTCCTAGCATCAGGCTCAGTGCGGGGACGTGCGAGGGGGGAGGAGATGAAAAACAGGCGGGACCGCGTGCATGAGTTGTGCATGCAAATTAGGAGCGAAAACGATCCTAAGCAACTCGACAGCGAGATCAGCGAAATAAACGACATCTTGGGCTCGATTATTTCCGAAGTTGATCGGACTGTGCGTTCGCTAAGTTTGCGAAGAGCAAACCAGAGGGCGCTTCGATATCACAGACATCACTGAATTGGGCTCAGAATTTCACCGCTGTCATCGAAGCGACAGTCCAGGCCAGTCGGGGTCTGGGAGAGTTGACACTGTGCGCCTTTCTCTCCGGCATCCATCGAACGTCGACGTTCCGCCAGTCCCGAAATGCCCCCGCAAGC
>JASHRE010000189.1 GCA_030037515.1 Candidatus Sulfotelmatobacter sp. | reverse complement strand
GTCAAAATCGAGCTTTCGGCGGAAGATGCTGCCTCCGGGCCTGAGGTGGCCCTCAACGTCAGCGATTCGGGGCCGGGCGTCCCGCCAGATTCTCTGACCAAACTGTTCCAGCCGTTTTATCGCATCGACGACGCCCGTGGCCGTCTCACCGGCGGTGTGGGACTCGGACTGGCCATCACGGAGCGCGCCGTTCGCTTCCATGGGGGCAAGGTCTCAGCCCATAATCGCCCGGAATGTGGCTTGCGGATTGAGATTCGCTTGCCTTTGATCCGCGCCGCCCACAAGGGACTGGGCTCACCCGAGCCGGTTCCCTCAACTCAGGAAGTGTAGAATTCGACTTCAGACTTCGGACTGTAGACTTCGGGCCGTAGACAATTTGCGGGTACGCGTTAGCCCCGGACGCCCTGGCCCGGGTTGCGAGCTTTGCTCGCCGTGGATTTGGGGCGACAGAACACCGCCGTCGGAAGACTTGCTTAGGTCTCAGAATGTGGTGCGGCCACGCCCAGCGCGCACCGGCGGTATGGGAAAGCGCCACCGAAGTGGCGGAAACAGCCCAACGAGTCCGCTCAGCAGACCTCAGGCCCTCCATGAGATCATCTCGGAGCTGAGCCTGAGGTCCGAGGTCTCAGTTCCGAGGCTGAAGTCAGCGGTCTAAGGTCCATTCTCCAGGCAACTTCCCAGCCGCCTATGGGTTCCAATCTCCCATTGCGGTTTGCGCTTCGCGCGCTTTCCTGATACACCAGTGGATTGATATTTTCCAGGTTGCTCAAGTTGCAGCTGCGGCCCCACGGGGCGCCCGAAGCTGAGTGCGCTCGCAAAACCTTACAAACGCAGGAGATCAAGTAGAGAATGTTGAAACGATGGGCGTGGCTAGCAGGACTGGCGGTTCTGGTTTTGATCGCTTTTCTGATCGCGTGCGGCAGAACCTATAACCCGGCATCGAACGGTTTGGTGATCGTAACCAGCAAGGGATCCGGGTTGCTTGAGACCTTCAGCTTCTCTCTCCTAGCCGGAAACAACATCCCCATCCTCAATTCGCCGCTTAACACACAGCTTCTGACCTGCCAATTGAATGGTGTGCCTGGGCCCGTTGTGCTTGATCCGAAGGGCGAGTACGCCTACACGATCGTCAGCGCCTCGAACTGTGTCAACGGACAATCGGGAATTCAAGTCTTCCAGGTGCAGCAGAGTGGGAACTTGACCGCGGTGGGCAGCCTCATTCCCGATGAGCACGCAATCACGCTCTCGATGGACCCGGCCGGAAAGTTCCTCTTCGTGCTGGAAGGCATCAACCAGAACTCAAGCCCTTCGACGCCCGTGCCTCAGGCTGCCCAGTGCTATCAGTCGACCGAAGTGGGCGCGTGCAGCTATGCCATAGGCAGCGGCGGATCTCTTACTCCCGTATCCGGGACCTATAATTTCGTTCTGCCGCCCGGTTTTCAGCAGCAATATTATTTCTCAGCTCTGGCACCCACGCCTACCGTTCTGCCACCTCTGCAGAATGGCGTGCAGACAGCGGTTTGCTCTAACCCTGCAAATACCGCGCTTCAGACCCAATACCTCTATGTAACAGATTCCACCAATGGCGTGGTCTGGGAATTCGGAGTGGACACATCGACCGGCGCACTCACGAACCCACCAAATCAGACTTCGGTTCCATATTTCCCCGGTGTCGGGCAGACTCCGCCCAACGTCCTTCAGGCGCCTTCCGGTGTCGCGGTCGAGCCTTGCAATCGATTCCTCTACGTCACCAACTTGCTCTCCAACACCGTCGCCGGGTTCAGCATGTGCAACGGCTTGTCGACGCAATCTCCCAGCTGCCCGGCTAAGCTTGACGGCAGCTTATTTCCGGTGGCCGGCTCTCCGTTTAGCCTGACGGGTACCGCCAATGGTCCCGGTCCGGTGATCTCCGATCCATTTGGCAACAACCTCTACGTGCTCAACACTCTTTCCAACACAATCTCGCCCTTTCACATTAGTCCGGTCTCCGGATCGCTAACCGCAGGAACCGTCGTCGGTACAGGCGGGCTACAAACAATAGCGCAGCAGGGACAGCTCTTCGCGACCTCCATTGCGATTCGCGGCGATGACAACTGGCTGTTCGTCACGAACTTCAACTCCGCCAGTCTGGCGCAGTTTTCCGTGACTCCAGCCACCGGCGCGCTCCAATCATTCCCGACCATTACCACCGATAATTACCCTTACGGCGTCGCGGTGAAATAGATCACTGAGCGCAGGAGCGGCGGGCTTCTGCCGTCACTTTTTAACTGCTCTGTGACTTTTCTCCTCTTAAAGTTGATATCAAGCACTTACGGGAGTCAGTTTGTAGCCGAGTTCGTTGGCAGTGGCCGCCAAACGGCCGATGCGGTGCTGGCGATACCGGTTTTCGTAGGCGGCTGCACCTTCGTCCGCGTACGGCTGGCCCCATCGCAGTAAGCGGTAAATCAGAGTAGCCAATTTCCTGGCGGTAGAAAATACGGCAATGTCTCGGCCGCGGCGTTGCGCCATTCTTCGATAGTACGCTCCAAGGGCTGTCTGGCTGTGGCGCAGCGACAACGCCGCCATACGCAAAGCCGCCGCTACACGAGTGCTGGCGCTGTTCCGCTTTTTCTTCTTCACCGGCTTGCCTCCGCTTTTGGGCACGCGCGGCGCCAAGGTGACGTGGGAGACGAACTGCTGCTCCGTCGGGAAGCGGCCCAACTCGGACCCGTATTCGCTGAGCACGACTTCTACGGTTTCCACCCCGATGGCATCGATTTGCGTCATATCGACACCGCTCATCCGATATAAGGCCTGCCGCTTCGCCTCCTGTCCGCGTTTCTTGATGGCCTTTGCCCTGCTGCCGTTCTGCAGAGGCCGACTTCTGACCTCCGAGCCCCCGCGCCTGATTCCTGCTCTCTACGTCGGCACTTTCAAAATCAAGTATCCGCCCACCAGCATAAAGATCAAATCCGGTGACCATGCCGCGATCGCCGGAGGAAGCTGGCTCAAATCTCCCATCGCCTCAAACAGGCGCGACACGACGGTATAGAACAGCGCAATCCCCACCGCGACGGCCACGCCTGTAATCGCGCCCTTTTTGGCGGTGGACAAGGAAAACGGAATCGCCAGCACCGCCATGATCAGCGTAATCAGCGGATACGAAATCTTCTTGTTCAACTGCACCCGCAACCGCACCACGTCAAATCCGCTCTGCTGCAGGTCGCGGATGTAGCGGCGCAACTCTTCATAATTCATCTCCGTGTACTGCTTCACTTCTTTCTTGAAGTACGACGGCGTCTCCGGAAATTCCGGGAAGGTCGCCACCTCAAACGGCCGGTAACCGTCGGGAGCAATCGCGCTGCCGTGGAAATGGCGCTCCCAGCCCCGCTCATAGATCCAGCGATTCAAATTGTCAGCCCAATGTGCGCTGTCAGCGTGTATTCGCCCGCTGATCGTGAAGTTCGCCGGATCCAGCTGAAAGACCGTCACATTTCCAAACGTATCGCGGTCGGGATCGAAGAACTGGTAGTAATAGATATCGTTCTTTTCTCCGAAAATCCATTTCTGGTCCGCGCGCAAGTACGTCTGCGGAGGCTTGCCCTTGATCTCGTTATGCAGTGCTTCCTGCCGCTTGTTCGTAATCGGCAAATAAAACTGATCGGCCAGGAATAGCGCCCCCGCCACCACCGCTGCCGCTATAATCACGGGCGCGACGATCCGGTAGATACTTACTCCCGTTGCTTTGATCGCCGTAATCTCGTTCGATCGTTGCATCAGTCCCAACGTCACCAGCACCGCCAGCAGCATCACCAGGGGTGCGACCTGGTAGAGGAGGTACGGTGTCACGTTGAGCAAGTATTCAGCTACCACCGACGCCGCGACCTGGTTGCGCATGATGTCGCTCAGTAACTCAAACAGCGTGAATACCAGCACCAGCAACAGAAACGTCGAGAGGATCAATCCCAGGTAGACGACAAAATCACGTAGCAGGTAATCATCGATCAGCGTGGGAAAGCTCAGGCTGAACACACGGCGCCGCGTGGAAACGCGTTCGAAAGCGTTGTTGCGCCGGCGATGTCCGTTTCTTGCGAGGGCGGGCTGAACTTTTTCCTTTAAAAAGCGGAACGATCCTAGCTCAAACGGGCGCTTCTCCGCTCGTATCAGCAGAAAAATTCCGAGCCCCAAAAAAACGAAATCCGCCAGCCACGCCCCCAGCCACGGCGCGACGTGTCCTTGTCGCGCCAAAGACACTCCCACCAGCGAAATCACGTAGTACACAAACACCAGCAGGATGGTCAGCACGAATCCGCCGGATTTCCCGCTTTTTTTCGATGAAATTCCCAGCGGAATGCCGACCAGCGCCAGCACCAGGCAAGCCGTCGGCAGCGCGAACCGCCGGTAAAACTCGATCAGATACAACCTCGCAGAAATGGGGTCGGCGTGCTGCGAGCGCTCAAGCAACGTCCCGGTCTCCATCAGAGTCGCCGGGCGTGACTCGTCGGCCTTGTTTTCCGTCGCGGGCAGCTCAATCGGAATGTCGGTCTGCTCAAACGTCGAAATCTGGTAATGGTTCGGATCTTTCGGGTCGGTTTCGTGCGACGATCCGTCAATCAGGTGCAGATGCAACCGGTCCGGTCCCTCGCTGACGACAATCCCCTCTTTCGCCAGTGTGATCTTCGGGTCGCTCGCATCCGTCAGATCGGCCATGAACACGCCCTTCCACAACGCCGCTCCCTGCGCGCTTTTCACGTCTTGCACGTACAGAACGATTTTGGGGAATCCCTCATAAAACACTCGCGGCTGGATCTCAAACGACACCTGCGATCCTTTGAGACGGTCTTCCAGGCGCCCCAGCGCTGCCTGCGAACGCGGCGCAACGTACAATCCGTTCCCTAGCGCGAGCAGCCAAGCCGCAATCACGAACAGCGACAGCATCCTCACGAAGCTCCACACGCCCATGCCGCTGGCTCGCATCGCGGTAATTTCGCTGTCCGCCGCCAGTCGGCTCAGCCCGATCAGAATTCCCACCAGCACGCTCATCGGCAGCGTGTACTCGAAAGCAACCGGAAGCGTATAGAAAAAAATTTCCACGATGCTGGGCAGCGGCGCGCTGGCCCGCACAACCAGTTCGAGAATGTGTCCGAGATCCCGCGTGAACAGAACAAACGTGAAGATCGCCAAGCCGATCAAGGCGTGCGCCGTCACTTCACGTAACGTATACCGGGTGAGAATCCGCATGC
>JASHRE010000188.1 GCA_030037515.1 Candidatus Sulfotelmatobacter sp. | reverse complement strand
GCGTAGGCCTGCGCCCGCAGCCGCTGAATCGAATCTGTCACTGCGCCCTGGTCCGCTGTGAATGCGTCGCCGATTGCGGCATAGTCGTCAATGTGCTGCGCCATCATGGCGAGCACTTGCGGGAAGTTCACCAGCGCAATGAACGCGGGATCGAATCCTTGTTGCTGCGCGGCGTCGGTGAGGGCCGTGCCTGAAAGCCCAGGATTTGCCGAGAGCCAGTTATCGACGTCGAGAATTTCCTGCGGATTGGTCGAGGCTGTCATGATCTGCGACAGTAGAGAATCGGGGTATAGGGCGATCGGAGACAGCAACTGGTCAAGTTCTTGCGGCGTCGGCGGAGCGCCCTGGGCCAAGAGCGGGGAACTGAAATCCGGCCAGAGGAAGAGAAAAACCGACAGGATGGCCGTAACCCTGTGGCGCTGGCGCATGGGACACCTCACTTCGGACGGTGACGCGCTTCGGGAAGGGACTACCATGCCAATTATATAGCCAGCCGCATGAGCGTCGGACGAGCAATGGTAACTTCTGGTGGAGATCAAATCGACCACCTCCCCGGCTATGCCAGCGCATGCTCGGCCGCTCTTCTTGCACGAAGCAATCAGCGGTAAATGAGGGAATTGGTGGACCTGGTCGGGATCGAACCGACGACCCCTGCCGCGCCACACGCTCCCTGCCCGGTGGTTACGACACAAAAATTGGAGCCGGACCGAGGAAAACTCGCCGTCCGGAATCTTAGGGGGGACGATGGAAACGGCGGCATCATTCGAAGCCCGATTCGCGCCATCCCCCTATCCGACCCCATCTCCTCTCACACCAGGAGGACCGCCTCCGGCAAGGGGTCAAGAGGTACGTGCAACCAGGGTCGATCGGAGGAAGCGCGGAGGGATGCGGGAGCAGTTTTGCCACGCCATAGTACCGGCGAAGGTGGGGAACCGCGGGGCTCCCGCAAGGAGCGGCCACGGAACCCACTGGAGGGAAATCTGCACGCTGGGGTTCGGCAGGGGAGAGAACTAACTGAGCCAAGGTTGACCTACACGCGCACGAAGCTCGAAACGGCGGACAGGGCCAAGGAAGACCTACAGTCCAGGCGGTTCTCTTCTACTCGGAATCGCCGACATTAGTCAGAGAAGGCCTGCTCTTCGACAACCGGGCCTACCTGGCAACAGCAAACAGAACGAAAGCGCCAAGCCGGACTGAGGCGGCCAAGTGAAACCTGATCAACTGCCACGGGGAGGCTAAAGTCACGGCGCCTCTCCTCGACTCCGCTCAAGTTCCCTTTGGCGGGGAGAGATTCGCGGAACCGCCATCAGAGTTATGCAGAATAGAGAAGCCGGCCTGACTTGGGCGGCAAACTCGGTCCTGCTTTAGAAGGCTCCCAAACAAGGAAGAAATCGACGGTGTCGAACTCCGCGACTAGGCTGCGCGATCGATCTCCTGCTTTAGTGCATCGGTATCGGCTTGGAGCTGGGCCTTGGCACGCTTCTTCGCTCGGGTGATGGCCGCATTTACTTTCGCCTCGACGTTTGCAGCCGCCACGACTACCAGGCCGCTCGTGCCATTGTCTAGCAATTCCCCCAATTCTTTCAGATCAGATCGCTTCATACCCCCGGTCACATGCCCTGCGACTGCGCCCACAGCGGCACCCCCGGCACCCCCTCCGATCATTCCGGCGGCTAGCCCGAAACCGGCAGCTGGGAATAGGGCAACAACCGCCCCGACCGCCAGTCCGACGAGTAGCCCCCTTGCCGCAGCTTGCCGCGTCGGTTCCTCGGTCCGCTTAATAATTTCGACCTTTCCGTTGGTCCTGCGGGTAAGCACTGCCGCGTCGTAGGTGTCGATAATCCCGAGGTCGGTGTAGAGTCTGCGGACGGCCTCGTAGTCGGCGAGCGCGTCCGATTCGTTGGCATACTGGTCAGCAAGCACGACGAAGGTGTCAAGCGCCATGGATTTGCTCCTTTCGGTTCGGGGAATCTCTGGGATCGCATTCTCACCGTAATGTGACGCCCGTCACAATCAGGTCTCTTCCTTAGGTGTCGATAATAATTGTGGATAAATCCTTGTGCCCGGGATCGCCATTCCTCAGCGAGGCAAGCAGCCAGTCGCGGGGCTTCAGGTTGAACAGGTTGAACATTTGGCCTTGCGTTGCAGAGTCAGGTTTTGGCATCAAGCATGTATGTTTGCCGCTGACGATGAAGAGGAAGGACAATCTGTTCGCTTTTCCGGCCTTGCTTCACAGAATGAAGATGTCGCGACTCAGTGTCCAAGGGCTTGCCCACACCGTGGCCCCCAGCGTTGCCCGGTCTCCCGGGGGCCGACAGATGGCGCAGCCGTACGTCCCGCAAAAATTCTGGCATTCGGCGGGAACTCCCAGATTTGCAGCAAGGGCAATCTCCGATCGGTCTAGCAGGCTCACAGGTTTCTGGGTCGGAAGCCCGGGCGATTTCACACGGTTGCAACCGCGCGGCTGCTATTCTTCGCTTAGTCCAGCCGATTGCAGTAGCTCGCGAAAGCGATCGGGTTTACGAGCGAGCGAGGCGGAATACGCCGCTGCACGATTCCACTGGAAGAGCAACTGGTCCTTGGGTTCCATTCCAAAGAGGGGTTGGAGTTTTGCGGCGGAATCCGGGAAGCGCCCGCGGTCCCAGTCCTTTGTCAGGGAGACGGCAAGTTTCTGGTCGCGATCTGTGATGTCGCGGATCAAGAGACCGGCTGTCGGGCGATCGATCGGTTTTGCTGCGGCGCGCTGGGGAATGGTCGTCTCTCGCCAGAAAAGGCTCTCAAGATATTCGACGCTCAGAGCGAATGCCTCGAAGTCGGAGATGTGCGCACGAACTGACGACTTCAACTGATCCACCAGGGTGCGGAGGCGGGTAAAGGGATTAGGCCGAGGTGAGCGATCTTTCAGGGACGCTTGGAGTTCGACATCACTGCTCCACGGAACAGGAAGTTGAGGAGAAGACGGGGACCTGCGCTCATCGAATGCCGGAGCCACATCGTAGATGAGTTGAAATGCTTCGTTCCAGAATTCGTTCCAGGTTGCGTGATAGTGGCGTTCCGCGAAGCGCCGAAAAGCCGATGTGCGCGCTTCGGCGGCACCGCCGTTAAAAGCCAGAGCTGCGTAGGCAAATCCATCCCAGATGGAATTCTGCAGGTAACGACTGGGGACCCAGTTGGTAAGGATGACGCCAAGAGAAGCGGAATCCTCGGTGTTGGAATAGACTTCGGCGAATGCGTCCACGTTGCGAAGCTGCTGCCTGCCGGCACGTGGTCCCCACCGATAGTTGATGAGCGCGGGCGCGCCGATTGCTCGCGACCCATTGTTCTTGAGCGTCACCAGTGCGTTGCGCAACGGCGCTGGGTCAGTATCCCGGTAATTCCAGTCCATCACGATGATGGATTTGTTGAGATGGGTGAGGATTTCAGGCTCCTTATGGAGGACGAAGTCTCCCCAGATGATGAACTGTTTGCCTGATTCGTGGGCAAGATCATTGAGAGCGTTCAGATATTCGCCCCATATCTGGGCGCGGCATTTGGCGCGCAGTGCCTGTTGCGAGAGTGCTGATCCGCCCCAATTCACTTCATCGCATCCGCCATGCAGGTAAGGAGAAGGGAAGATCCTGGCCACCTCACGGTATAGCTTGCTCATTAGGTCGAGCGTTTCGGGAGCCACCGGGATGACCCCGGTGAATTCGGCTGATCCCGTCGGTGTGGTGTCGAGTAAGTGAGCGTACGTCGGGCAGCGGGTAATGAAACCCGTGTGGCCGAAGGATTCGAGCTCGGGGATCAGATCGACGCCATGGCTTGAAGCGAAGGCGGCCAACTCGTGAAGCTGCTCTGGCGTGAAGGCGTGCGGATGCAGAAGCAGGTTCGGAACGGACGAGAAGCGGAGCGCGGATCCCTGGTCGTCGGCGAGCCGGAACTGAAGCGTGTTCAACCTCCAGTCAGCGCAGAATTCGATGACGCGATGGTAGTAATCGAGGTTCTCCGGGAGACGCGCCGCGTCAACCATGAGTCCGCGCATTTTTGGAAGTGGTCTTGCCGGGCGGGTTGTCGTTCGGGGATCGGGTTGTGGGGAAGAGTGGGGATCGGAATCAGCACCGCGGTGTGTCATTTTCGCGTCGAGCGAGGCGACGAGAGGCATGCAATGAGGAACAACAGTCGCGCCGGTGAAGACCGCGCCCGACATCTTGAGAAACTGTCGACGATTCTCGCGATTCATGCGGGAGTTCCGAGCGACTGGTGAAGGTCAAAGACAAATTGGTTTTGCGCAAGCCTTGGAGCCGCTCGATTGTATCTTGCAAAGGCGCTTCCCAGGGCACGAGAGTACCATGTCCATAGAGCGGAGCGGCTAGTCGCACATCCAGAAATTGGTCGGAACCGTAGCACCGACCAAATGTTGTCAATGGCGATCTGGGGAAACGGGATGCTAGCGCAGCGCGCAGAAACTCCCAATCGCCGCATTCTTTTGCTCCAGCAGGAAAACAACAATCTGCGATCTCTACTGGGTCTCGCATCCTGGCTCAGAAAAATTGCAAATTGACAATCGGGAAACCCTATGATCTCAGCGAAGGCTATCTGGACCGACAACGAACGCTACATCGGAGAAGCCACTTCACGCCATGCCGTCGTCATGGACACGGCGGCAGAAAAAACCGCCGCCACTCCGATGGAGCTGGTGTTGATTGCCCTATGCGGCTGCACAGCGTCAGACGTCGTCGGCATTCTGCGCAAGAAGCGCGAACCATTTACAACGCTGGAAGTATGCGCAGAGGGCGAGCGTGCCAGTGGATATCCCGCTGTCTATACCGCAATCAAGCTGACTTACCGCGTGGGTGGAGAAGTCTCAGCGAAAGCGATGGAAGACGCCGTGCGGCTGTCGAAAGAGAAGTATTGTTCAGTTTCCGGCATGCTGGAAAAAACGGCGAAGATCACCTACAGGATCGAGCACGTTGATATGCACGAATAACCATTGCCGTTTGCTCGCGAGACCAACGGAGATTATCGAAACACAGGAGCGGTTGCTCTGATCGCGAGCGAATCGCTTGTGGCTAGGGATCGATTAAACCGAAATGAGAGCGATCCAGGATCTCGCCTAACAGCTTCAGGTTTCGGATCGCGCAATGAGCCCCTCGGTGTAACCGGAAAGGCATCCACTGAAAATTCGAAAACTTGGTGACCTGGGGATGGCTGAACACCAAGCCAAGATCTTCGGACTCGAGGAATCGGAAGCGGGCATCGGCATCCCCAGGAAGGTCGCAAAAAGGCATTCCAGGAGATTAGTCTCTGAACAGCCGGTTAAGAACCTGGTCTTGGTGCACGGCGCTTTCGCCGACGGCTCAACCGAGTACTGAGAAAGCCGTTACAGATGGCAGAACGTGTTTGAAAATTTCCGGCCCAACGGATGGAAGGCGATCCGCTAAGTTGAAAGCATGGTGGACCTGGTCGGGATCGAACCGACGACCTC
>JASHRE010000187.1 GCA_030037515.1 Candidatus Sulfotelmatobacter sp. | reverse complement strand
GATCCGGCAACCTCCACGGCGCATTGATCACCCTAGTTGTATGGCGACCTACACTCCAACAACTCCGATCGATCACATAGGGCGAGGCCAGACCGGACGCGGCCAAGACCCTCCCGCTCCTCCCACCGGAGGCGGCGATGACGGACGCAGCGGTGGCGGGCCAGATTATGGCGCGCGCTTGCGCCGGGCGCGACTGGGGTTGATCCTGACCGTCATCACCGTCTGCATGGTATTTATCGCGCTGACCAGCGCGTATATCGTCCGCCAGGGACTACCGACGTTCGACGATGCGTCGAAAAGTTATGTGCACGACTGGGGCCAGGTTCAATTGCCCTGGCTTTTGATGGGATTCAACACCGTTGTGCTGCTGTTAAGCAGCGCCGCGGTGGAGTTTGCCAGAAGGCAGGCGGCACGACAGGCAGCGCTTGCGCCGGTACGATCGATTCCCGGCGTTTCCTTGGGAGACGAGAGATCGTTCCCTTGGCTGTGGATCACCGTTGCGCTCGGATTCGCTTTTCTCGGCGGGCAGTGGATGGCATGGGGCCAGTTGCACAATGCTGGCTTTTACATCAATACGAATCCGAACAGTTCGTTCGTGTTTCTGCTGACCGCCACGCATGCCGTGCATCTGGCGGGAGGCATGGTTGCGTTGTTGTGGGCAGCATTGGCGTTTCTGCGGCACAAATCGCCGGAATCGAAGCGAATCGCGGTCGATATAACGGCATGGTATTGGCACTTCATGGCTTTTCTCTGGATTTATATTTTTGCGCTGTTAGGGTTTGCAAGATAGAGGCTTCACTAGTGCAGGCCGATAGGCACCGGGCTTCAAAGTTTCACCTTTCAAGGTTTCAAAACTTGTGATTGCGAGATGCCAAGCGCTCTTGAAACCTTGAAACATTGCAACTTGAAACCTGCGACTCACAAGGGGGAACTTGCGCAAATGGCTGACGCCACCATTCAGCACGAAGTCGTACCAGAACACGCGAGTCCGGGAGCCTATGAGGCTCCGCTGTTTGGAGCGTACTCGAAAAAAGTGGGGATGTGGCTGTTCCTCGCCTCCGACTCGCTGACTTTTGGTGCTCTGCTGTTCGCCTTCAGTTACAACCGCATTTATACGAATCCGTGGCCGACACCGTTTCACGCGGAGAGCATCGCCAACGCGACGATCATGACCGCCTGCCTGCTATCGAGTTCACTGACGATGGTGCTGGGCGTATTTGCGGCACAGCGCCACGATCGGGCGTGGACGCGCAACTGGCTGCTGGCGACCATGGCGTTCGGGACAGCGTTCATTGTTCTGCACGGCATGGAGTGGTCGAAGCTGATTGGTAAAGGGTTGGCGCTTCCCGGTTTCTTCTCGATTCTCGGCGTTACCCAGCCTGCGACGGCGGGTGAATTGGCCGACATTTCGAAGAACGTGCCCCAGTTCACACAAGCGTTCTTCGGGCTAACGGCGATGCACATGCTGCACGTGACGCTTGGGGTGATTTACCTGGGGGTCGTTGCTTTACGCAAAATGTTTCTGGCGGTCCTGGGCGTGGTCTGGATTGCGGCGGCGTTTCTGATTCCGTCGGGTAATGTGTTTCATTATCCGGTGCATGTTCTGGGCATCGCGTTGGTCGTCGCGGCGATCATTTTGTTTCTTAAGCCGAAGGATTATGACGCGCATGATGTCGAGGTCGCGGGCTTGTATTGGCACTTTGTCGATCTGGTGTGGATGTTTATCTTCCCGCTGGTGTATCTGATGTCGACGAGAGTTGTATAGGGATGCAAGCCGCCGCAGGAGGCGACGCACCGTTCGCTCATCCTACCAAGTCACAGGGTGCGATGCTCCGGACGGCAAGACTGAGAGGACTATAGAATGCACGACATCGCGAAGCATGATGACAGCAAAGGACAGTACTTCTGGGTGTGGGGAGCGCTGCTGATACTGACGGGCGTCGAAGTATGGCTGGGTTACAACAACGAGGTATTCCACGGCAATTCAGCACACATGCTCGAAGTCCTGCTGATTCTGTCGATCATCAAGTCGGCGTTGATTATAGGCTACTTCATGCACCTGAAGTTTGAGAGGGCGCTGATGCGCTGGCTGCTGGTGATCTCGGTGACGGCGTGCTTCATCATCATGTATTTCTTCTTTTTCCCGGATGCCGACCGGATTTTGCAGTTGGGAGTGAAATGAGGAAATTTAGCGCAAAGATCGCGAAGGCTTTGCGAAGTTCGAGCGGGAGGGAGGCTGTCAGAAGCGTGTTTTTCACCATTCTGCTTGCGCTTGTTCTCGGTCTGTCGGTTGCTCCCGCTCTGGCACAGGGATGCGCGATGTGCTACGCCACGGCCAAAGCAACTCCCAAAGATGGGCAGCTGGCGCTCAATCGAGCCATTCTGGTCATGATTCTACCTCCGATCGGAGCCATCACTCTCGGCGTAAGGGCGGCGATTCGGTACAGCAAGAAACGCGACCTCGAAAAACTCGAAAAAGACGAGAATTCCCTCTAGTTCTTCAGGAGCCCACGCGTTCGCTTCGCGAGGGGAAGACTCTCCGACTTCGCATGACGCGCCCACTCCTGCGTATTCGCTTATAATAGAAGATTCGCCTGCTGCTCGCGAACCTGCTAGGTGTACGTGTGCCGGAAAGGAGTCCGAGCAGGGCGACTCTGACCCGATGTCCTCTGATTTGAATTCTTCTACTCCGACCGCAACCGACGGCATTGTGGTGCGCGGGGCGCGCGTCCACAACCTCAAGAACATTGACTTTAAGGTCCCCCACAATACGCTGACGGTGGTCACCGGCGTGTCTGGGTCGGGCAAGTCTTCGCTCGCGTTCGACACGATTTATGCCGAAGGGCAGCGGCGCTATGTGGAGTCGCTCTCGGCATATGCGCGGCAATTTCTGGAGCGGATCGAAAAGCCAGATGCGGACATCATCGACGGCATCGCTCCGGCCGTGGCAATCCGGCAGAAAAATACGACACGGAATCCCCGGTCGACGGTCGCCACGGCAACGGAGATATACGACTATCTGCGGCTGCTCTTTGCTCGAGTGGGCCGGACGTTCTGCGCGAATTGCGGGCGGGAGGTGAAGAAAGATACGGTCGACGAGGTTACGGATGCGATCCTGGCGCTCGAACCGGAGACGCGGCTGCAGGTGCTATTTCCGTTGCAGCGAACCATTGCCGGACATTCTGAAGCCAAACCGGAACCCACAAAAAAAAGAAAATCCCCACCTTCGGCGAAATCGCCCAAAGGTGGTGCACCCGCGGTTTCAATACCCGACGCTCTGAAGTCCCGTCTGTTTGATCTACGCAAAGCTGGATTCAACCGGCTCTATCAGGCAGGTCAGATCTTTGAGTTTTCGACGCCGGAGTCATTGCTCGACGTCAATTTTGCCGAACCAGTTTATATTTTGGTGGACCGGCTGACCGTTTCGCCGGGATCGCGCTCACGGATCGTGGATGCGGTTGAGACTGCATATCGCGAGTCGGGCGAGGTGCTCTTTGAGCTGCCGAATGCTGAGCCCGTGGATTTGGCGAACGCTAGTGTTCGTCCCGCACAGTCGGCGGGCAGGAGTTCCCGCGCCACGTCACTTCGCTTCGCACAGCGATTTGAATGTAAGAACTGCAATATCCGCTACGAGGAGCCGGAGCCGCGGCTGTTCTCGTTCAACAATCCTTACGGTGCGTGTGCCAAATGCCAGGGATTCGGCAATACGATCGATTTCGATCTCGACCGCGTGATTCCCGATAGGTCGAAGACTCTCGCTGAAGGCGCGATCGAGCCGTGGACCAAGCCGAAGTATCGTCCCCTGTTCACCGATCTGAAGCGCTATGCGAAGCAGGCCGGCATTCCGCTGGATATGGCGTGGGACGACCTGCAAGAGGAACATCGCAATCTCATCCTCAACGGCGAAGGCAGATTTCTCGGTATTCGGGGATTCTTCAATCACCTGGAACGAAAGAAATACAAGCTGCATGTGCGCGTTTTTCTCAGCCGCTACCGCGGATACTCGTTGTGCTCAGCGTGCAACGGAAAGCGGCTGCGCGTGGAAGCGCAGCAGGTAAAAATCAGCGGCAAGAACATATGCCAGATTTGTGCGCTCACAGTCGAAGACGCGCATCGATTTTTTTCCGAGTTGCGATTGAGTCTTGCGGAATCGGAGATCGCCGACAAGCTGTTGCAAGAGATCCGCGAACGGCTGCGCTTCTTGAACGAAGTCGGACTGGAATACCTCACGCTCGACCGCTTGTCCTCAACGCTCTCCGGCGGCGAGGCGCAGCGCATCCAACTGGCAACTTCGCTGGGCTCGCGTCTGGTCGGAACTCTCTACGTTCTCGACGAACCTTCGATCGGATTGCATCCGCGCGATACGCACCGGTTGATCAGGATTCTTCACGATCTGCGCAATCTGGGAAACACCATCCTCGTGGTCGAGCACGATCTCGACATCATGAAAGCGGCCGATCGCATTCTGGATCTCGGGCCGGGAGCCGGCGAAAACGGCGGCAAGCTGGTCGCTGAAGGAAGTTACGACGAGATCGCGCACAATCCCACATCGCTGACCGGACGCTATCTCTCGGAGGATCTCCGCATTCAGCCGCCTGCAACCCGGCGCAAGCCGGGAGCACAGCAGATTAGAGTCCGCGGCGTTCGCGCCAACAATCTCAAAAATCTTGAGATCAGCATTCCTCTGGGAATGCTCGTCGCGATTACGGGTGTGTCGGGATCGGGTAAGTCCACGCTCCTGCATCAGGTCTTGTATCGGGCGCTGGTCCAGGCAAAAGGTCAATCCAGTAATGGGACCGGTCCTGCGGCCACCTGGGAGAGCTTGACCGGCGACCAGTTTATCGACGAAGTGGTCCTGGTCGACCAATCGCCGATTGGACGCACTCCGCGCTCGAACCCAGTGACCTACATCAAGGGGTTCGACGCGATCCGCGAACTCTACGCTTCCCTTCCCGAGGCGAAAAAACGCGGCTTCAGCGCGGGACATTTTTCTTTCAACATTCCCGGCGGCCGCTGCGAAACCTGTCAAGGAGATGGAACTGTTACGGTCGAAATGCAATTCCTCGCTGACGTCGAACTGATTTGCGAAGAGTGCAAAGGCACGCGTTACAAGCCGCAGGTACTCGAAGTGCGCTATCGCGGAAAGAACATTCACGAGGCGCTCAGTCTAACCGTGAAGGAAGCACTGAAATTTTTTGCCGAAGCGCCGAAAATTACGGAGAAGCTGCGAGCTCTCGAAGAAGTCGGATTGGGATATCTGCGGCTGGGTCAGTCGGCGACCACGCTTTCCGGTGGTGAGGCTCAGCGCATGAAGCTCGCCGCGCACCTGCAACCCGCCACGCGAGGCCCGCTCAAAGGCGATGGAAACGGATCAAGGCGGCTGCTCTACATTTTCGACGAGCCGACCACCGGTCTGCATTTCGACGACGTGAGCAAACTGCTCGCGGCTTTCCGCCGACTGATTGAAGTCGGCGGATCGATCGTCGTAATCGAACACAATCTGGAGGTGATCAAGACGGCGGACTGGGTGATCGATCTCGGCCCGGAGGGCGGGAACCGCGGCGGCAAAGTTGTAGGTGCAGGTCCGCCGGAGGCCATCGCTAAGATTTCCGGCTCTTACACTGGCCGGTATCTTGCGCGTATCCTGAATCGGAATGGCGCGCGTTCCAATGGCCGCTCGTAGACTGTTGTCGGTGTGGCTTGCTGCGGGTTGCGTCTTCGCGGTGAGCACCACCGGGCTGGCGCTCTCCAAAATCTCCACGTCTGATATGAGGAGCCAGCAGTGGAGCCCCCACTTCTTGCTCTCGCTCGCACTCGGCTCCGGCTTTCAGGCGAGCTCTCCGCCAGCTGACTCGAATTCGAATCAGACCCAAAATCAGAGCGACGGCTATTCCTCCAGCAAACCAATTCATCACAAGACCGGTGAGAACTCCAGCGAGACGATTCGCCACGTGCGCGTTGAAGAAGAGGGTTCGGTGCCTCCCGAGCTGGCCAAAGCCGAAGACCTGATCCAAAAGCGGGATTACGCCGATGCCGAACCGCTGCTGCACAAGGTGGTCGAAAACGATCCCTCGAATTACGTAGCCTGGTTTGATCTGGGATTCACGGAGAATGGCCTGGGAAAAACCAACGACTCCATCGCGGCGTACAGGAAATCCGTGGCGGCCAAGCCGGATGTCTTCGAGTCAAACTTGAATCTGGGAATTCAGCTCGCCAAGACCGGCCAGCCCGACGCGGAACAATATCTGCGAGCGGCCACCGGGCTCACACCAACCAGCCGCGTGGCCGAAGGGCAGGCACGGGCGTGGATTTCGCTGGCCCACGTCCTGGAAAAAACGAGGCCGGAAGACGCGATTGCCGCCTATGAGCAAGCGGCGAAATTGCAGTCCAAAAATCCGGAGCCGCTTCTTTCCGCAGGGCTGCTGCTCGAAAACGAGAACAAATTCGCCGATGCCGAAAGACAGTACAAGCAAGCGCTGGCGCTCGACCCATCTTCTGACGCGCTGACCGCTCTGGCGAATCTGTACATGCGCGGACGCCGCTTCCCCGAAGCCGAACAATATCTGCGTAGGCTTGTCAGCGCGCAGCCGGAGAATGGGGCGGCTCACATCCAATTGGGGCGGGTACTGGCGGCGGAGGGCAAAAACGACGCCGCCGTGGCGGAACTCCAGGTGGGCGCAAGGTTCGCTCCGGCAGACGTTTCCGTTCGGCGGGACTTGGCCGATTTGTACACGACCCTCGGCGACAACGACCGGGCCGAACCCCTTTATCGCTCGCTCGTTACCAGCAGCCCCAACGATCCGGAATTGCACCGCAGCCTGGGTCAGAGCCTGATGCGGGAAAAGAAGTATGCCGACGCGCAGCAGGAATTCCTGACGGTCGTGAAGCTAAAGCCTGATTTCGGTCAGGCCTACGGCGATCTGGCCTTTGCGGCCAGCGAAAACCAAAATTACCCTTTGGCCATCAAAGCTTTGGATGTTCGGGCGAAGTTCCTGCCGGAAATTCCGCTGACGCATTTCCTTCGGGCTTCCGCCTACGATCATTTAAAAGATTTCAAAAAGGCGGCGGAGAGTTATCATCTATTCCTGAATACGGCGAACGGGAAATATCCTGAGCAGGAATGGCAGGCGAAACATCGGCTGATTGCGATCGAGCCGAAGAAGTAGCTGACGCCGGATGTGGGGGCCTGGTATATGGGCCGAGTGGATAACTTACGATTCTGTGGCAGAATCGCTCTCGCGCTATTGTTCGCAACCCTGCTGTGCAGCTCCGCATTCGGGGCCGATCCCACGGTCGACGAGCTGAAAGCTCGCGTGTCTTCTGCGAGCATGCGGGATCGGCCGCATCTGTGTCTCCACATTGCCGAGATGCAGATGGATTTGGCCGACAAGCTCTACGCGGCTGACGATCTTTCGAAGGCGCAAACCGCGCTGACCGACGTGGTGGCGTATTCGGAAATGGCGCGCGACTACGCCATCCAATCCCGCAAGTATCAAAAGCAGACCGAAATTGCAGTCCGCGGGATGGCCCGCAGGATCAGCGATTTGGTGCATTCCATGCCGCACGATTATCAGGCGCCGCTGCGCGAGGCTCTTACCAAACTGCAGCACGTCCGGGATGATCTGTTGACGGCCATGTTTCCTCAAGGTGGAAACGGAAAATGAACGCCTGTTCGCGCGCCGTCGCAATTGTTGCCTTGCTGTTGCTTACCGGCAGCTGGGCGTTAGCGCAGCGTCACCGTGATCCGTTGACGCAGGCTGAAATCGACCAGGTTCGCGATGCCAGCTGGGAACCTAGGCAACGGCTAGCGCTCTACGTGCAATTTGCACGCACCAGGCTGTTTAAGCTAGAGCAGATGCGCAGCGATCCGAAAACAAAGGATCGCGCGCAGCAGACGCACGATCTGCTTGACGACTTTCAGCTTCTTTACGACGAGCTCAACGACAATATCGATACCTATGTCGACCGCAGTGATGACATTCGGAAACCACTGAAGCTGATCATCGCGGCCGACACGGAATTCCAGGCCAAGTTGCGCGCGCTCCAAGAGGCGGCAGATGTGCCGCGCTCGGAGTCGAGCGTATACGAATTCGTCCTCTCCAACGCTCTCGACACCGTCGACAGCTCCGCCCAAGATCACCGCAAGCTGCTGGACGATCAGGAAGAAGCCGCGAAGCACAAGAAACTCAACAACAATTCCAGCGCGGGCTCCGGGCGGCCGGGATAAGTCGCACCTCCGCCTCAGACCGGCTTTATCACGAATACCACAGAGTATTCAACCCCGAGCATAGGCCCGACGAGGGAGTCTGCGACCTGAGATCATGAAGTCTGAAGTCGAAGGTCCGAAGTTTGACGCATTCGTGTTACTCTGACTCCACCGTGGGTGAAGGGCTGCTCGAAATTTTCCAGGAAAGCTATCTTGAACTGAGGCCGGGGACTTCGATTCCGGAGTTGAAGATCGAGTTTTTTGCGTTCGCGAATCTGAACAACACGATTCGACTCCGCAATGGCCGTCTTCTGGTACGGCTTTCCGATCTGCTGGAAGGCGCGCCGGAAGCAGTCTTACGCGCGATCTCACACATTCTGCTCGCCAAGATCTATGGCAAGCCGATCGATCGGGGAAACGCCGCACGTTATCGGAAGTATGTGGGCAGCCATGAAATCGTCCGCAAGGCGCACTTGGTCCGACAGGCGCGCGGACGGAAAAGATTGCGATCACCGCGCGGGCATTTCTACGATCTCGACGGCATTTTCGAGGAACTAAACTTCCGTTTTTTCCATGGCTTGATGGCCCGTCCACGCATGAGTTGGAGCCAGACCCGCACCCGGCGAATCCTCGGTCATTACGACCCGGCCCACAATGCGATCATCATCAGCCGCATCTTCGATCATCCCGCCATACCTCGATACGTGCTCGAATATATCGTCTACCACGAGATGCTGCATCTCAAACACCCGGTAAGGCTCCGCGGAAGCCGCCGTTGCGTGCATTCCAAGGAGTTTCAGGCGGACGAGAGACTTTTTCCGCGGGTGGCCGACGCCAATGTGTTTCTCCAGCGACTGTAGGGACGGAGCTTCTTGCAAGATTCCCTTTGGATACTATGGCCTGGGGGAAACACTGTAACAGCATTCATCAGAGAATCCAGCTGAAGTTGGCCGGCGTCTTTATACAGTGGCGCAATACAGTGCGCAGCGACTAGCCCCGGGGCGGTCACCGAATCAACCTCGGGATCCAATTTCCTGCCTTGAAGTTTAGTGCGCAACGGAAGTCCGTTCTCCGCAAAGAACCAATTTGGCGTGAAACAGCGTGCCCGCTACGCGAGTGGCGATCGCGATTAATTCCGCCTGCCCCTGGAAAACTTTGACCTGCCGGGCGCCTGAGAGTTCCGGCAGATTCACGGGACGGCCGCTGCGAATGCGGGCGGCATTGGCCTCATCAGCAGTCACGGATGGAAGTTGCGGAAGAAGCTTTCGCGGATGAAAGTAGAAGTCTTGTTGCGAAGGCTTGAGGGCGTCGAGTTGATCGAGAGTCACCGCGTCCTCAAGCGTGAATTCTGCAACGGCCGTGCGCCGCAGTTGCTCTAGGTGCGCCCCGCAGCCCAGTTTGTTGCCCATATCGTGGGCCACCGATCGCATGTAGGTCCCGGAGGCAACTCGAGCGCGAAAATGAACCCGTTCACCCTCCAGGGTGAGGACCTCGAATTCCTTGATTTCAACCCGAACTGGCTTGAGGACGACGTGTTTATGTTTGCGCGCGAGCTTGTACGCGGGAACGCCGTGGATTTTCTTGGCGGAAAATGGTGGAGGCGTCTGCTCGATCACTCCCCTAAAATTCGCAGCAAGGGAACCGATTTGATCGTAATCGAGGCTGACTGATGCCGCCGGGCTTGTGGGTTCGCCCTCGGCGTCATAGGTATCGGTCGCGAAGCCGAACCGAATTGTCCCCTCATAGGTCTTTTCGGCCTGAGTATAGAATTGCGCCAGGCGCGTGAAGCCACCGACGACCAGCGGAAGAACACCCGTCGCCATCGGATCGAGCGTTCCTAGGTGTCCCACGGAGCGCTCGTGTAGAATGCGCCGGACGCGGTTGACCACGTCGTGCGAGGTCATGCCCTCCGGCTTATCGATGATCAGAACTCCATTCATGAGCGAGACTGAGTAATTTGATAATTTAGTACGAAGAAAATTGAAACCGGATCCCAAGGTGCGGGCTCTTCCGCGTTCCAATTACGACTACCAACTTATCAAATTCATTGAATCCAACGAACCCGCATGTTACCCCTGAAAGACGATCAGCCGAGCTACAGCACGCCGTATGTAAACTGGTTTCTCATCGCGATTAATCTGCTGATCTACTTGTTTCAATCCAGGCTTGATCAACACCGTTATATCGTGTTCTTGAAAGAATTTGGCGAAGTGCCGTCGCACCTGGCCGCGTTTCTTGCCGGTTCGCACCGCTATTCACCCGGGCAGGTGATAGCGCCGTTTTTCACTTCCATGTTCGTGCACGGAGGGTGGATGCATGTGATCGGTAACATGTGGTTTTTGTATATCTTCGGCGATAATATTGAAGATTATCTTGGACATTTTAAGTATCTATTGTTCTATTTCCTGTCGGGGCTGATTGCGATGGCGGCCCAGGTCGCGATGTATCCGCATTCGAATGTTCCGGCCGTGGGCGCGAGCGGTGCTATTGCGGGTGTGCTGGGGGCATATTTCGTCGTCTATCCGCGGGCGCGAGTGCTGACGTGGTTCTTCGTGTTCGTCCTTTACTTGCCGGCTTGGATTGTGCTCGGCGAGTGGTTCGCGATTCAGTTCCTCACCGGTGCCTCGACTTTGTCGGCGGCCGGCGTCGGACGAGATGTTGGCGGTGTCGCCGTATGGGCACACGTTGGCGGATTTGTCGCAGGCATGCTGATGGTCAAAATGTTCTCCGAACGTCCGCGACGATACCCGTACGCGTATCGTTGAGGATAAAATGACAGCGGTGGGTGCCCCACTTCTTGCCGATTTTGCGACACGGGACCAAACGGATCACCGGAACTGATACTTCTTCGGCCGTGACTCGGAAGGAACAAGACCGGAGATCCGGTGATAAACAATGAGTTGGCTGTAACGTTCCCGCTGTGTTCGATGAATCCCCAGGCAGCAATCGCCAAGCCGAACATGCTGATGTGAAAAGGGATCGACAAAGGTATCGGACAGGCCTTTTTCCCCTTCAGGGCAGCTCCGTCGGCGAACGACTTCTTCACGAAAGCAACTAGGTCTGCCCTGGTTTTGAAACGATGGCGCTCGGGATCGCCTTCGGGCGGTTTTCGGCCTCGGGCGGGATTGATGAAGTAATAGTTGGCGCCCGCCGCATGGAGCTGTTGCGCGATGAAGCCGCGCCGGGCGGGCGTCGGTGCGAAATCGAATTTGTCCTCTGGAATATCCTCGGCCATGGCCACGAGCCTGCGTCCGATGTCGTTCCACGAATCCAGCAGCAGCCTCGACGGGCTGTCGGCTGGCTTGATCGCGGTGTTGCTGTTGGTGTTCTGGGCTGAGGTGGGAAGCGCGAAAGCCGCAGCCAGACCTCCACTGAGGAGAGACAGATAGATCTTCTTTGAGATTTCCTCCGCATTGAGCGGCCGCATTGTACTTGGCCCCGAAAGAGCGAAAAGGCGAGCAGACGCGAGCTGCGCTACAGCGTCCCCCCGCTGGGCAGGACTTCTAGACTCTCTATGGTGGCATTTGATGGAAGCAAGATCGCATCAAGCACGGCTTGTGCCACCGCTTCCGGCGAGATCATTTTTCGGTGCGGAGCCTGCGGCCAGAGCACTTTCCAGATGTCCGTATCGGTTGCGCCGGGGAGCAATCCGATCACGCGAATACGGCGCGGCCGAAGCTCTTCGCGAAGCACCCTCGTGAACCCCAGTGCTCCGTGTTTCGACGCGATGTAGGCGGCCGAGCCGGGAAACACACGATTGGCGGCGATCGAGAGATTGTTCACAATCGTGCCCCCACGCCGCATGATCGCCAGTGCGGCCTGGGTCACCAGAAACGTTCCGTCGAGATTGGTGGCAAGCACATCTTTCCAGGCCGGAAACGACAGCTTGTCGACCGGCAAATTTGCGTGGGCGATTCCTGCGTTGTTGATCAGAATGTCGAGACGAGAATGTTCCGGACGAATCGCGCGAAACAGCGCATCCACCGAGTGTGGGTCGCGGACATCGCAGGCCTGCGCAAGGACGCGGATCGTCGCCCTCGTCCCGCGCGGCTTGGCAAGCTCTTCGCTGACTCGCGATAGTGCTGACGCATCGCGGGCGGTCAAAATCAGATTGCAGCTTTCGCGCGCAAGCGCTCGGGAGACTGCCAACCCGATGCCCCGGGTTGCGCCCGTGACGAGCGCAACGTTGCCCCGCAGACGGGCTGATGATTTTTTGGAATTGGCTCGGCTCAAAGCTCTTCGATGAAGCCCTGACTATAACACTGGAACTCCCCACTCCACGAAAACCGTCTAGGGTGGCCACCCAGATTCAGGGTTCTTACACGCCGTTCGGGCGTTGGCGGATGAGCGACAGAAACTCGGACCGCGTTTCTTCTCCGTCGCGGAAGACGCCCAGCATCGACGACGTCACCGCCGCCGAGTGCTGCTTTTCCACGCCGCGCATCATCATGCACAGATGCCGCGCCTCGATCACCACTCCCACGCCCTGCGGCTCGATCGCGTGCTGAATGGTTTCGGCGATCTGGGTCGTCAGCCGTTCCTGAATCTGCAATCGGCGCGAGAAGATTTCGATCAGCCGCGGAATCTTGCTCAAACCGATCACCCGCCCTTTGGGAATGTACGCCACGTGCACCTTCCCGAAAAACGGCAGCATGTGGTGTTCGCACAAACTGAATACTTCGATATCTTTCACGATCACCATTTCGTCGTAACTAACCGTGAACAGAGCGCCTTTGAGCAGTGCTTCCGGG
>JASHRE010000186.1 GCA_030037515.1 Candidatus Sulfotelmatobacter sp. | reverse complement strand
TGAGGGTCTCGGTTGAAAGTTTCTTCATACATGATCGCCGATATTGACGGCGGATATGGTTGCGGTTCACAATCATTTCCGCTTTTACGCCCCCTGTGTAAGTCTCCCTTGGGATTCTCCAAAAAGTAACCGCGTCCGCAGTTTCCCTGTCCGTTGAGAGGATAAGGCAATGATCCGGCTGAGAGCCTGCAAGTCTCCCTCGCCACTTGTCTGTCTTGCGGGCAGCAGCAACAGCTTGACCATGGCAGCCGCTCAACAATTAGCCGAGTTTAAGCGTGAGCACGGCCTTGCTGCGCTCCGGCGGGAAGGTCATGGTCCGGGGTGCGAGAAATTGGAAGAGGGCGCGCGGAGCAGGAGCCGCTTTCAGCGGTGACACCAAGTCAGTACGACAGTCAAGCGTAAGTTGACGAAAAGAGAGGAAAACTCATGCGAACAAGTTCAAGAATGCGCGTAGCTACCGGGCTCGTATTGTGCATTGCCGCCGGTATCGCCTTGACCGGCCATCTCGGAGTGGTGCGAACTGCGTTCGCCGACAGCTTCTTTACTCCTTTTCTGCCGCTCCAAGTCTCCACGATCCCTTCTAACGGGGATACGACCCCTTACGGTCTTGCTTTTGTTCCAGAAGGATTTCCCGATAGCGACACCATTTCAAGAGGCAAACTTCTGGTTTCGAATTTCAACAACAGTACGACTGCCGGACAGGGTACTACCATCATCACCGTCGACCCAAACACTGGGAAGACCGGATTGTTTTTCCAAGGCACCTCCCCGATCGGATTTACGAACGCATTGACGATTGCAAGAGTGGGACTCGTCTTCGCCGGGTCCCTGCCAACCTCGAATGGTGCGGCCGAGCCGGGTCCGCTCGATGTGATTGACCGTAACGGCACGTTGCTGAAGCAACTGGACAGCCACGAATTAGTCGGCGGACCGTGGGGGATGGCACTGAACGATGACGATAGCGTGGCTCAGCTGTTCGTTTCGAATGTCTTCGATGCCACGGGCCACTTCGCCGGCTCCATCACGCGCCTGGATGTTTTGTTGTCGCCGTCAGGAATTACTGTCCTGGACGCGATCACGATCGCTAGCGGCTACACCTCCGCACCGGATATCGCAGGCACAGTCGTAGGCCCGGCGGGCCTCGCCTACGACAAATATAAAGATATTCTCTACGTGGCCGCCGAGGGGGACGATGCGATCTATAAGTTGAAAGGCGCGGGAAATGCAACCAGAGATCTGGGCAAAGGACAAGTGGTGTACGACGATCACGCTGTGCTGCACGGACCCCTTGGTTTGATCTTCGCACCCAACGGGGACTTAATTACGGCCAACGCCGATCCGACCCACTTCTTGCCCAGCGCCACGGATCCGAGCGAAATTATCGAAATCACGCCGGGCGGTAGGTTGGTGCGGAAGTTTTCGATCGACCCGAATCCGGGCAGCGCTTTTGCTGTGGACATCAACAACAGAGATCGTCGCTTCCACCAGTTCGTCTACATTGACGATTTCGTTTCCGACTGCACAATTTGGAAACTTGCGGATGAACGTCCGGTTCGATAAAAGCAGTCGGGATGGGACGATTACTGCCAAAGACGTTGGATGGTCCGCCACCAGAAAATTGCTTATTCAGTTGACGTTAAGTGGAGCCCTCGCTCCTACGACCACCCCACCGCTGGCCAGGGGTAGAACGCCATCGACAAGTGCGCCGGGCAGCCGTACAGCCGCGCCCGGCCAGGATTGTGTGCCGCCCGGGCACTTGCGATTGGGCTTCAAATTCCAGCATGGGTTTTCAATGGCCGTTTCGCCATTTCATCGTCTGAGTCAAGACCTGGCACTAACTTGGACCCAACCGTTCAGCACGGTCCGAGTGTCATCATCCATGGTCGCGCGCGCGGGAAAAGAACGTTGATCCCCGCATAAAAGCCGCCCTGCGAATACGAGCACGCGTCTGCCGCAGCTGCGGCTTCGTACAAATCCCATCTACACCCGTCGCCTGTCTCTGGATATTTGGCGGCGGAACTTCTTCCGGACTGGGTTGGCAACTCGCGCACTTCGGGCCCAACCGGGCGTTTCGCTCGCTTCCTTACGAAACTGCACCACCACCGGGAGATGTGAAAAAAACTGCATCCACAATAAAATTTTACATATGACAGCGCAGAAAATCTTGACGCTGCTCCCTCCATAGACAGAGAATCTCTCCCACTGCGGTGATGCAAGGCGTGGGTTTCCTCCACCCACGCTGATTTCTCCAGGAGTCAACACCAACCGGCTGTCCCCGGCAGCCCAGCATCGCGTCTCGAACGCTGATTAGAGGAGAAGAAATGTCTACATGCCGTGTGTTGTATGCATCCACCTTCCTGCCAGTGGTCCTGCTTATCGGCATTTTTGCGCATGCTGCTGACAGCGCCGCCCCAAGAATCACAACTCCGATCGATGAGTCAGCGCTGGTGCAGCTTACCGGAAATACCCACCCGCTCGCGATTCCACGATTCGACCAGGGCCCCGTCCCCGACAACCTGCCGATGACTCACCTGTATGTCGTGCTCCGCCGCAGTCAGGAACAAGAAACCTCTCTTGAGCAGCTTATTGCCACTCTGCATAACCCTGGCTCTGCGAATTACCGTCAGTGGCTTAGCGCCGATCAGTTAGGACAGCAGTTCGGACCCGCGCCGCAAGATATCAGCACGATCGCGCGCTGGCTCAGTCTGCACGGTCTCCAGATCAACACGATCTACAAGGCCGGATTGACGATCGATGTTTCGGGCACAGTTGCCCAGGTTCAAGACGCGTTCCACACGGAAATCCATTACTACCGCGTGAACGGTGAGCTCCACATTGCCAACGCCAGCGATCCTGAAATCCCGGCGGCTCTTGCGCCCGTAGTGGTGGGCGTATCTTCTCTGAACGACTTCATGCCCAAGCCCGTCTCCAATAAATTGCCGGGTTTCACGTTCCCATGCACTGGTTGTCCGGACGGCTTCAACAATACGATCCAGTATGACGAAGGGCCGGGGGACTTTGCGACGATCTATAACGTGAATCCGTTGTATGGCGGGACCCATCCCATCACCGGGCGTGGTCAAACCGTCGTTGTGCTGGAGCCAACCGATATTCAACCGGCTGACGTCGCCACGTTCCGCTCGGCCTTTGGACTTAGATCCTATTCCGGGACATTCGCGCAAATTCATCCCGGACCGGGCTGCGCAGATCCCGGAAAGAATGGCGACGAGGTCGAAGCTGCCATCGATGCTGAATGGGCGGGCGCGGTAGCTCCCGATGCCGATGTGGAGCTCGCATCCTGCGCCAGCACCTCGACCAATTTTGGAGGTTTTATCGCCGCCCAGAATCTTCTGGACGAGAAGACTCCACCGCCGATCATGAGCCTGAGCTATCTTGGATGCGAAACTGCGCTCGGGCCAAGCGGAAACGCCTATATCAATTCTCTTTGGCAACAAGCGGACGCCGAAGGCGTGTCGGTCTTTGTCTCCTCCGGCGATGGATCCGCAGCCGGTTGCGACGACTTTGATTTCGCGCAATATGCAACCGATGGCATCGCAGTCAATGGCCTCGGTTCAACCATCCACAACTTCTCTGCCGGCGGCACCGATTACGCCGATACCGTCGACGGCGAGAACAGCACATATTGGAAAAGCGCAAACAGTGCATCGCGGGAATCCGCAAAGTCGTATGTTCCCGAGATGACGTGGAATGATTCCTGCGCGGGCAGCGTTTTGTACCTCTTTTACGGATACACCAGCGGACTTTCTTTCTGCAATAGCCCCACCGGCGAAGGATTTCTCAATATCGTCGGAGGCAGCGGAGGTCCCAGCTTCGTGTATGACAAGCCGTACTGGCAGGCTGAAATCTTGGGCATTCCAATCGACGGCAAGCGCGACTTGCCCGACGTCTCCCTGTTTGCCTCCAACGGCTTCTGGAATCACGCCGTCGTCTTCTGTATGTCGGACGCAAATGAAGGCGGAGTTGCCTGCGACTACAACGATCCCATCGACATATTTAGCAATAGCGCGGGTGGGACCTCCTTCAGCGCACCGCAATTTGCCAGTATTCAAGCGCTCATCAACCAAAGAGCAGGCGCCCCACAGGGTAATCCCGCTCCCGGTTATTACGCGCTGGCAGCGGTCGAGTACGGAACCCCGAGGCATCCCAATGCGTCTGCACTGGAAGCGTGCAACGCGAACCGGGGACGCATGATCGCCAGTTCGTGCTTCTTCCATGACGTGACCCGCGGAAACAACGATGTCCCGTGTTACGGTACCAACGATTGTTACCTGCCGAATGGGGAAAGCTACGGTGTACTGTCCACTTCAGACATTCGGTTGCAGATCGCTTATCCCGCACATCAAGGGTGGGATTTTGCAACCGGTTTGGGGAGTCCCAACGTAACGAACGTGGTCAAGAACTGGCCTTAACTTTCACAAACCTATGCTGGTTTGCATAGGGTTTGCGGCCAATACAATCAGATGAGGGGCTCGCGGACAGACGCGGGCCCTTCACATTTTTAAGTGCTTCCGGGGGTTCCGGGAATCCGAACTCCAACACGCAATCCGAATGGGGACCTAACCGCGGCAAACCGACCGAGCAGGCACTGGGTCAGTCTCCACTATCGCGGCGGCGACAACAAGGCGTGTAAACCACTTGTTGGTCGGCTGGCACCACGAACCAAGGTGCGTGTTTCGATGCCCTGGCCCGAATCGCTTTTTCGTAGGCGCGCGTGTAGTCGGCCCAAAACTTACGTTCGTGCACGTCCGCTGCAGAGAACTTCCAGTTCTTCTCCGGGGTATCGAGGCGCTTCAAAAAGCGCTTCTTCTGTTCCTTGCGCGACAGGTGCAGGAAGAACTTGAGGATTATGACTCCCTGACGGGCGAGGTAGTCCTCGAAGTGCGCGATTATCGGCGAGCCGCTCGTCCCATATGCGCTTTCCCAGAAGCAGTTGGGGTATTTTCTGCTGCTTCAGGATTTGCTTGTGCACGCGCACAATCAGGACCTCCTCGTAGTAGGAGCGATTGAATATGCCGATCCTCCCGCGCTCGGGCAAAGACTTGAAACATCGCCACATGAAGTCGTGGCTAAGGTCCTCCTGCGAGGGTTGCTTGAACGAGAAGACCTGGCACCCCTGCGGATTCACTCCCGACATGACGTGCTTGATCGTGCTGTCCTTGCCCGCCGCATCCATGGCCTGGAAGACGAGCAGCAGCGACCAGCGGTCCCGGGCGTAAAGCATTTCCTGCTCTTGTGCAAGCCACTCAGTCCCTTGTTGCAGGAGTTCGGACGCCTCGCCCTTGCCCATCTTCAGACCGAAGGTGTCGCCGGGGTCATACTTGTTGAGTTGAAAACCCTCGCCTTTTGTGATGCAGAACCGCTGAACGTACTTGTGGGTGCAGTCGAGGATCTGTTTTCGAGGCATACAATTAGCCTCCCTGCCTGGCTGAGCGATTCGCGTGAATCGTTCGCCTTTACCGCTTCCAGTGCTGTCAATCAGGTGTTTTTTGCGAAACAGTACGCGCGCGAGCGCATTTTAGGATGTCAACTGCGTTTGGCCGATAGCAAGAAATCTTGGTCTTTATGCTGTCCTCAGTCTCGAATTGACCTCGGCCCCGGGAGAAATCTCCTCCGGGTGATGAAAAGTCACCGGGTTGAAAAGGTTAGCGGATCGGCAGATCAGATTTGGCGGTAGTAAGTAGAAGGAGTGAGTGAGGCGGGCGCATCTCGAATTTACGAAAACCGGACAACGCGCATTGGCGTTCATTCGCGTTGGCTCCCTGCGTATACACTTGCTGCAATGGGGGTGCAACGTGTCATGTCAGGGGTTCAAAGAGAACAGTTTCGACCATGGCAGGAAATTGCTGCCGAGCTTGCAAATGAAAAGGACTCCAACCGAGTGTTTGAGTTGGCGAAAGAGTTGACTGTTGCTCTGGACGAAAAACACAAACCAGCCAAACCAGCCACCAACAACCAGCCGGAGAAATCGCTAGCAAATTGACTGACAGGCCGGGGCCTCAAGGCTTCACGTGGCATACGTGAGCCTTGAGGCTATCCACCGCAGTCAGAGTCCGATGTCGCTTGGGGATGCGCGATGAGGTCGATGTTTAAGGAATCGATGCTTTCGCAACTGCCGATTTGCTGCTTTCGATACCTTCCAGATCCACGGCTGTGACGGCATAGAAGTACGTGTCGCCATTGATCACGGTGGAGTCATCGTAAATGGTCGAACCCACCAGACTGATGTTGATCTTGTTCCAGTTGTTTCCGTCGGGACTACGGTAAACATTATAACCGGCGAGATCGTTCGACGTGGAGGAGTTCCAGCTTAAATCAACCACGTGATCAGCGGTGGTCGTTCCGCTTGGCGTTGAATTTTTGATCCCGGCCCCGGCCCCGCACGCACTCGAAAGACCCAGGAGCAACAGAAGAGATGGAAAGAGAAAACGTCTCATCCCTCCATGTTGCAGGCGCAGTAAGGGTTCTCAACAGATGCGGGAAGTTTCAAGCCCTCTCAGGTGTTCAAGCTGCGCCGATTAGGGAAGATCTGATACAACACAAAAACACTAGGGGGCATCCCATGTCCCACCAAGGCAAGCGGCTCCTCTCCGTTGCTGTCGCTTCCGATTCCACAGGTTTTGCGGAGGCTTCCTAGCACCAGTCGTGATTCTGTACACCCACTGCATTCCATAGTCGCAAATCTTCCGGTTTCAACAATCCCCATGCTGGCTGTGTGTCTTCTCCGTTCCCTGCATGTTCCAAGCCGTATTTTGGAGGTCGTTTATGAAGTCGCTTTCCCTCAGGAACGGGAGAAGTCGCCGCTCATTGTTGTCGTTTGCGTTGGTCTTCTGCGTGATCTTCAGTACTTGGGCTCTCGCCCAGGAGGCCACGATTGTTGGTTCGGTAAAAGATCCTTCCGGAGCGGCCATTCCGAACGCCACCGTCAGGATCACCAACACCGACACCGGAATTGCGAACAGCCTAAAGACCTCTTCCGATGGGCAATACATCGCGCCCGATCTCCACATCGGCCACTATAACGTGAGCGCGGAGTCCTCCGGTTTTCAGGTCAGCCAGCGCAATGATGTCATCTTGCAGGTGGGAGCGCGCATGCGCGTCGACTTCACGCTGCAAGTCGGGAATGCGCAGCAGACCGTCACCGTGGAGGCCAATCCAGTCTCGGTGCAGACCGATACTGGCGAAGTCAGCAATGTGATTACCAGAAACCAGATCAGCAATCTGCCCACCAACGGCCGTAGCATGTACACGCTGCTGGCTCTGGCTCCCGGAGCCGCGAGCATCCAAGGCGATTTCATACTGCCCACCGCAGTGAGCGGAGACAACAACGTCAGCATCAATGGGCAGCGCGCCGGCCATAACCTGCTGATGCTCGACGGCGGGGAAAATCTGGACCGCGGCGGCAGTCAGGCGAGCGTAGCGCCCTCGCTGGAGGCCATTGCGGAATTCCGCATGAATACTTCCAATTACAGCGCCGAGTACGGACTCGCCGGAGCAAGCACAATCACCCAGGTCATCAAATCCGGCACCAAGGACTTCCATGCTTCTGCCTGGTGGTTCGGCCGCAACGACGCCCTCGACGCTCGCAACTACTTCAATCCTGTTCCCGAGCCCGTCTCCGAGCTCCGCTACAACTTGTTTGGCTTCAACACAGGTGGTCCGGTTGATTTCTGGAAGAGCGATCACAAGACATTCTTCTTCTACAACATGGAATGGCGTCGCTTGATCCAGGGCTCGCTGCTGAATCAGACCGTGCCGTTCGCCAGTGAATATCCTGATGCCGCCGGGCCCGGAACAGGAGCCATCATGCCCGCCACCTTCGATGGCAAGTCGAGCATCGCGACGGTTCCGACCGGTGTCGCAGGACTTGGAGCGGGGTGCTCGCCCACTGTTCTGGCTACTCTCGTGCCGGGGCAGCCATTTCCAAACAACACCATTCCCGATTGCCTGATCAATGCTAACGCTCGGCTTCTGTTGAATGCGGGCGGAAAGTACGGCGGGATCTTCCCCAAACCCACCAACGCCCAGGGCCAGTTTATCGGCGGAAACAATGTTCCGACCAACGTG
>JASHRE010000185.1 GCA_030037515.1 Candidatus Sulfotelmatobacter sp. | reverse complement strand
GCAGCTTTCGCCAAAACCAGTAACGATATTGACCACTCCCGGCGGCAGACCGCACTCGGCAAAATACTTCGCAAATTCCAGCGCGGTCAGCGGAGTCTGTTCCGCCGGCTTCAATACGCACGTGCACCCCGCCGCAATCGCGGGAGCAAGCTTCCATGCCGCCATCAGCAGCGGATAATTCCAGGGGATGATTTGTCCGGCAACGCCGACGGGTTCCTTCAAAGAAAGCGAGAGCGCGTTGTCGGGAACGGGATTGACCGAGCCGGTAATCTTGGTTGCCAACCCGCCGTAGTATTCGAAGCACGTCGCGACATCATTCAGATCGAACTCGGCTTCGACGATCGGCTTGCCGGTGTTGCGGCATTCGAGTTCGGCGAGCGCAGAAAGATTTCCCCGCACTTTGTCCGCCAGACGAAGTAGCACACGCCCGCGTTCCTGGGCGGTAGTCGTCGCCCATGGGCCATCTTCAAATGCCGCTTTGGCCGCCGCGACTGCGCGATTTGCATCCTCGGCATCGGCATCGGGAACCTGCGCGATCACTTCTTCAGTCGAAGGATCGTAAACTGGAAAAGTCTTTGCCGAATGGCTCGCGACCCACTCACCGTTGATCAACATCTGGTACGTTTTCACTTCGGTTTGAACTCCGCCGGGCATCGTTGCCCTCCTGCTTCTGTCATCCCTACGGGATCCGGTTCGTTCCGTGCGCCAACTCAGGGTTCACGTCCTGGGCCAAGATAGGTCGCCCCTGCGTGGCTTTTCGCCGCCCATAGACGAAGAAGAAAAACGCGGCCAGGCCGATGAAAAAAACCGTGCCGCCGACCATCCACAATTCGTATTGCCAGAGCGATGTAATCTGCTGCGCCGGGAAAAATACGAGAGCAATGCCGAGAATCGTCGTAAGCAAGCCGCTGAGTCCAGCCGCGAACATCACCCCTCGGCCATATTGGCCGTGCGGCTTCGTTTCGGTCACCGCAAATTTCACCAGCGCGCCAAACATGTAGACGAACGGAACAAGTTGCAGCACGACCGCGAGCGACAGCAATTTCTGAAACGTCTCCTGGACACCGGCGCCCACGAAATTCAAAATCACAAGCCCTGCCGAGACAATCCCCTGCACGATCAAGGCCGCGTATGGCGTGGCGTAGCGAGGATGCACGTTTCCCAACCACGCCGGCATATAAGAATCGAGTCCGGCGACGAAGGGAATTCGCGCCGACCCTCCCATCCACGCCGAGCCGATCCCGGCGATTGAGAGGCTGAGCATGAAGGCGAACGGAACCGCGATCCAGCTCAACCCGAGCTGTCCAGCCATCTGCGTCACCGCTTGAACGATCCCTTGCAGGACGTTGACGTTTTTTCCGATGGCAATGAGAAGGGTGAGCGTCGCGCCAATGTAAAGCGCGCCCGACAGCACGCCCCCTAGAGCCACAGCGCCGGGCAGAGTGCGCTGTGGATCCTTGATTTCGTCACCCATCACCGAGGCCAGTTCCAGGCCAACCAGTCCGAAACAGATCACGCCGAAGGAATTCAACACGAATTTCGGATTCGGCGGAATCTTGAAATCCGCAGCGGTGATGGAAGTACCAAAGTGCGACCAGATCACAACGCCGAGGCCAATCAACACTCCAGCAGCAAGAAATGTCCCGATCGCGCCGAGGTTGTTGATCCATTTACCCACGCCAAGACCCCAGATGTTGAACAAAGTCAGCAGCGCCAGCAGCGAGAGCGATGCGACTGAGGCAAACAACTTGTTGTCGGCCAACCCCTGGTGCCCTGGCCCCAGCACGTAAACCGATACGCCGACAAAGTACAGCATCACGGTCGGAACGTAGAGCATGTTGTTGGTCCAGTAGCACCAGCCGGAGAGGAATCCGTGAAAGTCCCCAAAAACTTCTTTGGCCCACAAATACACTCCGCCTTCGCCGGGATAGCGGTGTGCAAGTTCAATCACGGCGATGCCTTGCGGCCAGAAAAAAAGAAGCAGCGAGGTGATCCAAAGCCAGATGGTTACGCCGCCATTGGCTGCGATCGAAGGCACCACATTCAGATTGAAGACGGCAACGACAAACAGCAGTACAAGGTCGCGGCGCCCGAGAGCGCGGATCAGCTGAGGCTGAGCTTCGGATTGTGGAGTCCTGGACAAAGGTCAATCTAGGGATCAGAAGCCGGGATCGGGCCCGTAAGACCGTGGCAGACGGATGACCGTTCCCCGTCCCCTGACCTCTGGTTTTAGTGCGCCACCTCGGCCGGCACTCCGGCACCGCGCTCCTGCTGCGCCCGCGCCAGCGACTCGGCAATATCGTCAAACGCAGCGAGATGCTTCTCGATATCGGCTCCGGTGTGCTGGACCGAGATCGTCCATTGCTCATCCCACCAGTAGGGCTGAGCCATGACGCCGCGGTTGACCATGCCGAACCAGTAATGCCGCCAGAGATCGACGTCGATGGTGGTCCAGTCGCGGTAGTTCAAGATTTCCTTCGGATACAACATCAGCGCGCCATTGGCACCGGCGTGGGCGATGTAGGCCTGCAATCCGACCTTCGCGATGATCTTGCCGTACCCGTCGGCAAGTTTCTTGCTGAGCTTGTCCACGTGCGCGTAATTCTCGCGCGTGAGCACTTGTCGGAACGTCGCAAGCCCAGCGGCCATCGACACCGGATTCGTGTTGTATGTCCCGCCGTGGAAGACCTTGTGCTGCGAGATCAGATCCATGACGGATTTGTGCGCGCCAAATGCCGCCAGCGGCAAACCTCCGCCGATCGACTTGGCCAGGCAGATCATGTCCGGCGACACACCGAAATACTCGCTCGCCCCACCCCAGCCGAGCTTCGCACCGGTTTTCACTTCATCGAAGATCAGCAGCGCCCCGTTCCTGTTGCAGATCTCGCGCAGTCCCTCCAAAAATCCGCGCTGCGGCAGACAAAGCCCAACATTCATGAGAATCGGCTCGAGAATGATCGCCGCAACTTCTCCGGGATTCTCTTTGAACCGGCGCTCGACCGTATCCAAATCGTTGAAGGTGGCGATCAAAACATTGGCGACCGCAGATTTCGGCACACCAAGGCCGCCGGGGACGGCCGTCGGATTGTGCACATCACCGAATTCGGGCGCGTGCGGCTTCACACTGACCAGCGCGCTGTCGTGCAATCCGTGATACGCGCCCTCGAACTTCACAATCTTGTCCCGTCCAGTTGCAGCTCGCGCCAGGCGGATGGCGTGCATGGTGGCTTCGGTGCCACTGTTGCCGAACCGGCACATTTCGACTGGAAATCGGTTGCAGATTTCTTCCGCCAGTTCCCACTCCATGTCATGCGGCATGCCGAACATCGTTCCGATGGATAGGCGCTTTTCAACGGCCTTCATCACCGCGGGATGGCAATGCCCAGCCATCAGCGCGCCAAAACACAGATTGTGGTCGATATATTCATTGCCATCGAGATCGCGGAATTTACCGCCGCCCGCATCTTTCACGAAAATCGGCCAGGGATCATACGCGCGATAATTGCTGGCAACGCCAAGAGGGATACGCTTGAGATTTTTTTTGTGCGCCTCGGACGACTTCGGCGTGCGTCGTTCAAACGTACTCAGTTCTTTCTGCAGATCGGGGTACATCGCATTGCTCCGAGAGACTCAAGCCCGCCGGATTGTCGCGGGCTATTAGATTGCCGGGGAGCGGGAAGCCCCCCGGGTTGGAACCTTCTACTCTACTCCGTTTGTCGGAGGCAAAACCTCAACTTGCTAGAAGTAAAACTTCAACGCAAACTGCACCAGGCGCGGATCTTGTGCTTCGGTGATCTTTCCAAATTCGGTCGGGCCGTCGCTGAAGTTTCCATCCGGATTGTAGAAATTCGTATGATTGAAGATGTTGAAGATCTCAGCGCGGAACTGCAAATACTTTTCCTCGGTGATGGGAATTTTCTTGTGGATGGCAAAGTCCCAGTCGTCGAGGCCGGGCCCGCAGCAGATTGAGCGCTGCGTCCCGTTGTTGAATTGCCCGAGCGGCGGATCCGCGAAATCGCTCGGGTTGAACCAGAAGCCGCCGTTGGTTTTCGGATTCAGCTTCTGGAAGGGAGCGACCAGACTCGGCGCTTCTGTGCCCAGGAAGAACGTGCTGGCGATCAACTCGGTATCATCCAGCGTATTTAGCCGGATGGGGAACCCGCTCTGGAATTGAGTGATCCCGGAAATAGCCCAGTCATCGACCAGCTTGCCCAACACGCCTTCATACTTGCGCGCCGGTATTTCCCAGTCGTAGCTGACCACGAACCGCTGCTTGGAGTTGAATAGTGACAAGGCGCGGCTGCGAGCGTAATCGAATGGATCCAGAGTCTCTTCGAAGGTGGACCCGTCGTCGATCGACTTGCTAAGCGTATACGCGGCCTGGAACTGCAAGCCGCCCGAGAATCGTTTCTCGAGCATGGCCTCAAAAGCGTTGTAATTGGAATTCGCGATCGTGTCTTCCGCGAATATGCTGGAAAAAATTGGAATGCCGTCGTACGGGCATCCCGTATTCAACGTGAACGCAGGCAGCGTTGAATTGCAATTGGGGGAGGAGTACGGCCGCAAACCGACCAGATTGATCGTCTGGCCGGTTCCGGTGACGATGCTCCCGTTCGGCATATGGAACTGGAAACCGTTGGGAATCGTGACACTCCACTGCGAATCTTCGACCGTCGGTCCGCAGGAGTATGGGCTTCCATAGGAGCTCACATTCGCTGGTTGCAAATTTGCGATACTTATGATGTCCAGACAGGTCTGCGGATTCGACGGGTTGATGTCGTGCGACGCCAGCAGACGATGCCCCTGCGATCCGACGTATCCGACCTGCAACATCAAATCCTTGGCAAATTGGTGCTGGATGGTGAGGTTGTACTGCGCTGTGTATTGGGTGCGCAGATGCGGTTGAAA
>JASHRE010000184.1 GCA_030037515.1 Candidatus Sulfotelmatobacter sp. | reverse complement strand
CCTAGGTCGCTTGAAGCAGGTCGAAGCTGCACTGCGGGAAGCCGTTTGCGGCGGGCACGCTTGCCCGCCTGACCTGACCACCCGTTCCTATGTCGACACCGGTCCGGTTGTCGAGCGCGTTTTCGCCAAATATGCGGGTGTGGGATGGATCGGCAAAAACACCTGCATCATCAATCAGCAAAAAGGATCATGGCTTTTTCTCGGCGTGATTCTCACTTCCCTCGAACTCGAGCCCGACACTCCCGCGCCCGATCGCTGCGGCTCGTGCACGCGCTGCATCGAAGCCTGTCCGACCGACGCCATTCTCGCCCCCTATCAGCTCGATTCGAACCGCTGCATCTCCTATCTCACGATTGAAAAACGCGGACCCATTCCCGAAGAACTGCGCCCCGGCATGGGACGCCACGTCTTCGGCTGCGACGTCTGCCAGGACGTTTGCCCCTGGAACCGCAAGGCCCCCTCCACTTCTGAACTCGAATTTCAGCCGCGGCCCGGCCTAGTGAATCCCGCTCTCGCGTGGCTGGCGGAAATGAGCGCCGAAGAATTTCAGGAAAACTTCCGCGGATCACCCATTCGCCGCACCAAACGCTCTGGCTTGCGGCGCAATGCAGCGATCGCCATGGGCAACAGCGGTAACCGCGACTTCTTGCCCATCCTCGACAGGCTCGCCCGGGATGAAGACGAATCCGTCGCGGAAAGCGCGCGCTCGGCGAGGGCATGGTTGAATAAGTAGATAACCTCCCGTAGGCCAGTTACTGTCAATCATGTAGAGTTCGGCCCTCTTGAAAACCTTAATTGCGCTAAGCGAATGATTCTTCTAAAGTTATCGGGTTGGTTTCTGAGCCCCCGATCGGGCAGCAATCTTCGTGGACCTCGGTAACTGTGTTTTCCGATTCACAGCAACTAAACTTTAGCTAAGGGGTTCTAATCAAGCGGGTTAGGCTTGACTGTTGGGTAACAATGCTTGCCAGATTCCAGTCCCTGGGATGCGCATTCGCTCGCTTAACCGCGGTGGTGCTGGCGTGTGTCGCTTTGGCTAGCGCTTCGGCGACTTTGTTTCTGGAAGAGCCCTACGGCAAGCTGGGTTTTTTTACGGCCACCGGGCACGCCGCGGTCTATCTTTCCGGAGTCTGTGCGGAAACACCCGTCGTTTTGCGCCCCTGCCAACCCGGCGAAGCTGGAATTGTCATCAGCCGTTATGACGGAGTCGGCGGGTACGACTGGGTTGCGATTCCCATCATGCCTTACCTTTATGCCGTGGATCGTCCCGAGGACGTTCCGCTCTTCGTCGACGCCAAAACAGTTGCCTTTTTGCGCGATCGCTATCGTCGGCAATACTTGGAGTCGGTGGCGCCCGACGGCCAAGACGGCGAAACCCCAGGCGGCAACTGGTACGAACTCGTCGGCTCGTCCTATGACCGCACAATTTACGGCTTCCAGATCGACACCACTCCCGAGCAGGACGCCGCTCTCATCGGCAAACTGAACGCCGAGCCCAATCGTTCGCGCTTCCGCACCGTGTCGAGCAACTGCGCGGACTTCGCCAAAGGCATCATCAACTTTTATTACCCGAAAACTCTGCATCGCAGTGTCGTCGCCGACGTCGGCATCACCACCCCGAAGCAGATGGCCAAGACGCTGGTGAAGTTCAACCAACGGCATCCCGATATTGAGTACTCGCACTTCATCATTGCGCAAGTTCCGGGAAGCACACCCCGCAGCTTCGCCGTGCATGGCGTGGTCGAGTCGTTCTTCAAGTCCAAGAAATACATGGTCCCCAGCATCGTGGTGAGCCCGATCTTTGCCGGTTGTGTTTTCGCGGTCTACGAAGGAGTCGGCGCCGGACGCTTTCACCCCGCCCGCGGCGCTCTGGTCCTCGAGTCCGATGGCACCCTCGAGCAACCGATCGATCACGAGGACCTTCGCGCATTTCAACAGCAGTTGAAGAGCCTTCTGGCGTCCGAATATTCCGTCAGTTCGGGGCAGAATGTGGCAAAGAATTGGGCCCGCCTGCAAGCCAAGGCAAAGATCAAATTTGACGCCCAGGGGCGGCCGGAACTGGAACTTCAACAGGACGACCGACTGGTTCGCATCGGTCTCTCGGAAGAAAATGTGCTGAATAACTCCGCGCTTTCGCCACTGGTTCGCGAACTGCTCGAAGCGCGTCTGCAAACCGAGTTGCGCTCCAAGGCTGCCCACGAAATCTCAGAAGACGAAGTCACGCGCGACTGGGACCTGCTGCAGCAGGCGGGCCACTCTGACTCGTCGCTAGCCGCGACTTCCACGCAGCACATCGAAAATCTTCGCGGAAATCTGCGGTAAGTGTATCGTGCACAGGACCCTTGCCGGCGGTGGAGAGGATTCGAACTCAAATGGTCGTGATATCGACTCGCGGTGGGCTCTCCGCCATGAGGTCGTCGCGATAAAAAGCCCCGGCTGCTTGGTCGTGTTTGACGACGTGCGGCAGCGAGTCCTTGGTGCTGTGTCTGATTAGGAAGATCAGGAACGCCAACCACCGACGCGTGCTCCTGGCCGGCATCGCGCATGAACGTTGTCGCGTGTGTTCCCTGCACCCGCGTCATCGCCCACCGGCACCGCATCATTGCAAAATCGCGTGCCAGCCGGAACGGTGATGGGCCTAAGACGGACTTGGCGTGGGGCCTTTGATAACCCCGTGGAAGTCTTTTTGCACGATGCCCACGCCGTGAACCACGATAAAGTGCTTTCGTCCAGGCAGGATCCGATCAACATGTAGCGCGGCTTCTCCTATTTCCGCTTCCCCTTCCTTTTTGTTTCCTTCCTCCTCCTCTTTTTCCCGAACACCCGCCCGAAAATCTTGTCCACATTCTTCAGCTGTCGCTGCAGATCAAATGCCTGCTCGATCTGCCTTCGTGGTACGCGATCGGTGATCTCTTTGTCGGCCAGCACCGATTGTCGGAAGTCCAGCCCCTGCTTCCAAGCGCGCATGGCATGACCCTGCACCAGACGGTACGCGTCCTCGCGGCTGACGCCGTGTTCAACGAGATCGAGCAGGAGCTGTCCGCTGAAAATCAGACCGCGCGTCGATTCCAGATTCGCCTGCATGCGCTCGGGATAAACGAACATCGTGTCGACCAGGTTTGTGGTCTTGGCGAGCAAATAGTCGGTCAGCGTTGTCGAATCGGGCAGGATCACGCGCTCGACCGAGGAATGGGAAATGTCGCGCTCGTGCCACAACGCCACATTTTCGAACCCCGCCTGCGCGTTGCTGCGCACCACGCGCGCCAGCCCGCTGATCTGCTCAGCCGTTACCGGATTGCGCTTGTGCGGCATCGCCGACGATCCTTTCTGTTTCTCGCTGAAGAACTCCTCGGCTTCGCCTACTTCGGTCCGCTGCAAATGCCGGATCTCGGTCGCCACCTTGTCGAGCGTGGAAGCGATGACGGCGAGCGTCGCCAGATAGTGCGCGTGACGGTCGCGTTGAATGACCTGGGATGACACCGCGGCCGCTTTCAATCCCAGGCGCGCGCAGATTTTTCCTTCGAGTTCGGGAGTAAGATGCGCGAAGATCCCCACCGCTCCGGAAAACTTCCCCACCCGCATGTCCTCCGCCGCCGCATGGAATCGCGCGATATTGCGCTGCGTCTCCGAGTACCAGTTCGCAATCTTGAATCCGAAAGTGATCGGTTCGGCATGAATGCCGTGCGTGCGCCCGACCATGGGCGTGTCCTTGAATTCCCATGCCCGGCGTTCCAGAACATCGGCGAGGAGCTGCAAATCTTGCGCAATCACCGAAGACGCTTCGCGGATGAGCAGCGCCTGCGCCGTGTCCACGACATCGTTGGAGGTCAGGCCGTAATGAAACCAGCGGGCGTGAGGGCCGACGATCTCCGCCACGGCCGTCGTAAACGCGATCACGTCGTGGCGGACTTCCGCTTCGATCTCATGAATGCGCTCGACGCGGAAATCGGCGCGCTCGCCAATGGCCTTCGCAGCCTCTTTTGGCACCAATCCGGCTTCGGCCAGCGTTTCGGTGGCGGCGACTTCCACCGCCAGCCAGGTGCGGAAGCGGTTTTCATCGCTCCAGATGCGGGCCATTTCGGCCCGTGTGTAGCGCGGAATCACGGTCACAGCTCCTGTCGATGGAAATGGGGACAGAGGATTCTAAATGGAGGGATGGGAACAGGCCAGTGCAAGGGCCAAAAGGCATTCCTCCCTCCCCGAGGAGCGAAGCGACGAGCCGGCCTCATCGCGCGCGGCACGTGGCAACCCCGGACGGGGCGTCCGGGGTTGCACGTCCGGAGCGCCGCCGGGCGGGTCCGGCGCCCGGTTTGATACATCCTCATCGCCTGAGCACAATGCGGGACGAAAGCGTCCGAGTTCAACATGTCCAGTAACTTTCGTTATATATCGTTTCACGATATAATATCGTTGTACTATCGCAGCACGATACAATTCTTCGCATGAAGAGGCTGACCCTGGCGGATTATCAAGCTTTGGCCGAGTTCCGGTACCAGATTCGCAAGTTCCTGCATTTCAGCGAAGGAGCCGTGCAAACGGCAGGTCTGGAACGGGGACAATATCAGCTCATGCTGGCCATCAAAGGTATGCCCGAGGGGGTGCGCCCTCGCATTCGCGAACTGGCCAACCGCATGCAGATACAGCACCACAGCGCGGTGGAATTGATCAACCGATTCGAGCGCGGCGGATACGTGCACCGCGAACGCGCCCTCGATGACCGTCGCGAAGTCCTGCTCGCGCTCACGCCCAAGGGCGAACGTGTTCTGGCTGAACTCGCCTTGCATCATCACGAAGAATTGCAGAATGCAGCCCCTGCACTCGTCTCGGCTCTGCGCCGGGTCATGCGAGGAGCGAAAGACGG
>JASHRE010000183.1 GCA_030037515.1 Candidatus Sulfotelmatobacter sp. | reverse complement strand
TTAAGCTTGACCGGCCTGCTATTCAGCAGAAAGCCTTTCTGGGCATCGAATTCGACGGTTCGGATGCCGAACGGAGTTTCGCACCGATCCGCTATTTGTCGGTCCGCTTGAATCTCCGTGACTAGCTTGTAGAGATTTCTTTCTTCGAGCGACCACAAATGGGGACCCTTCACAACGATTTCCTGACGATAAATCTGATCGGCACCCGCGGCGATCGATGCAGGTGCAGCAGCGTGCTTGCCAACCGGTTGGCCCGCCGGATCGAGAATGGTGGAGATGACGCGCGCGTCGCGATCCGCGGCTCCGTCGTTGCTCACTTCCGTGAGTATGGAAAGCGAGGCTTCGCCGGGGCGAACCTGCGCCTTCACGAAGGCGCCCCATTGCTTGACGTGCAGCGGATTGGTCTTTACCAGCCAGACATGGCGGTAAATCCCAGCGCCCTCATAGAACCAGCCGTCGCTCTGGGTAGCATCGACGCGCACCAGCAAGACGTTGCGCTGGCCGACGTAAGCGAAATCCGAAACGTCAAACCGGAAAGGGTCGTAACCGCCGCTGTGCGTCCCCATGTAAAAACCGTTGAATACGACCATGGTCTCGCGGTAGGCGCCGTCGAACTCGATCGCGATACGTTTGCCGGAATCCCCGGCGGGAAGTTCGAAAACACGCCGGTACCAGCCGACGCTGGTGGCCGGATATTTGCGGCCCAAAGGATAAAAGCCCTTGTTCAGCAAGTCTGGGTCGTTCTGAAAGGGCAACTCAAGAGCCCAATCGTGCGGTAAATCGAGGGCTCGCCAGTCGCCGTCGTCGAATGCGATCGCGCCGGCGGGGATGAAGTTTCCAGTCTTCTGGAAATTGCCCCATGTCGAACCGCCGAATCCGAAGTCCTTGCTTGGGTCGTCGGCGTGGCCGAAGTGAAACCGCCAACCGAAGTCGAGGAGCAGGCGCTCGCGACCGGCGCCTGGGTTAGTAGAGTCGACGGTGCTTTCGTCACTGAGAAGACCCGGGTCCTCCGGCCCGGCATGCATCCCTAGCTTGAAGTTGGAGGTTCCCTTGGCAGCGGCAGCCGCTACTGGCGCGAGCAAGCCGGCCTTCAATAGATCGCGGCGTGTCGGCATTCCTCCTCCGGGTGACCGTCTTTCGAGGATGGAATCTCTGACAAGAACTCTCTTGACCAGAGATCAAAGCGACCTGAGTATACGCTCGCACTTTGGGAGGTCACAACAACGGCCTTCGCAAGCAACGAACGTGAGTTGAGATCTGAACTAGGCAGAGGGTGCAGGCTAGCATTTTCGGGATTCTGGGCGTCACAATTGCACGCGACTGAACCGCTTCTTCCGGTGGAGCTGGGGACAGTTGCTCCCAGGTTTGTTAAGTTTGGCCGCCCTATTTAGCCTAACAGGCGAAGGCTCACTTTGTTTGCCGCTTTGCGCAACCCGTCCCCCGGCGCCAGTGGCGATAAGCGACAATCCATTCCACGCCCGCTGGTGCCGGCGTCGGCAAAGGCAGGTCTTTCTTGAGGAGAATGCAAGCAGCATCCAAAATGTACATAAAATTGGACATTATGTACATGCAAGTGCTATGCTGACATTAAAGGGGGTGATCCAAAATGGCGGTTGCCAAGCGATCGCACAAGCACTTTCAGTTGGATGCTAAGAAAATCAAGCGTGCCCAAAAAGTCTTGCATGCCAAGACGGAGACTGAGGCCATCGAGCGTGCATTGGATCTGGCGATTGCCGAACACGAGAGGAACCACTTCGTTGTTGAAGCCACAGAGCGCTTTGTCAAAAGTGGCATTGCCATTAAGGACATGTACGGTACCGTGGATGGCTAGATGCAGCCGGCCCTTTTCGATTCTTCGATTTACATTTCCGCATTGCGCGGTGGAAACGAAGCCGCTCTTACTCTCAGACGTTTGGCTAGCAATGCACCTCTCTGGCTGAGTTCAGTAGTACTCGAAGAGCTCTACGCTGGGGCGGACGACCGTGATCGTCACGTCGTAGAACGCCTGGAGCGGGATTTTGACAAAGCTAAACGAATCCTTGTGCCGAATCTAAATGACTGGACTCGAGTCGGTAGAATGTTGGCTCATTTGGCAGCCAAATATGACTACGAACGAGTGGGGCAGGGACGACTAACCAATGACGCGCTGATTGCGACAAGTGCTGGGCGCCTCGGCATCCGGGTGATTACAGCAAATGAACGAGACTTCAGCAAGCTCGCCGAATTCCACGCATTTAAATGGGAACTGACGGCTGTCTAGCCCGTGGAGTGCGGTTGGCCCTTTTGCCGGTCTCATGCCAGGCGATTCTCCAAACAAGCGAAGACCGAACTTCCGTCCGACACCGTTCAACCGCGTCACACCGGCGTCACAATAGGGGGAGTGGTAAGACGCAGGTTGCTCCGCCTCCGGCGAAACAGCAATTTGCGCTGATGAGACGCTTCTGGTTAAATTTCTGGCCTGACGCCGAGTCAGCATGTCGCCTATGGCTGGAACACCTTAATCTCGGGTTCGTTTTCCGCGAGCTGCGCTTCTGGGAGTTGTAGCCCTGTTCTTTATCCAGGACGTAGCGGCGCTGGCTCGAAACGCCGTGGACGAAGGAGTACGCGAAAGCATACGCAGAACAATCGCCAATCACCTATGCGGGCGCCATCACAACGCCCACTTTGATCCTCCACGATACCGGCGATCCCACCGTGCCCATCATCAATTCCTATGCGATGTACCACGCGCTTAAGGACAACGGCGTCACCGTGAAATTCATCGCCATTCCCGAGGCTGTACACGACCCCGCCGATCCGGTGCACCAGTCCGACATCAACCGTGTCTGGATTGATTGGTAGTGGCTCAATTTGAATTTTCGATAATTTTGCGAGCCTTTCGCAAAA
>JASHRE010000182.1 GCA_030037515.1 Candidatus Sulfotelmatobacter sp. | reverse complement strand
GAATGTCGAGTTGCATAGCATGCGCATGTTCTGGATGCAGCAAAGAATGCGCTTCTGATCGATCTCGGAGAGCCAGCCCTGCCGCTCCCACTTGTGCATGAGTTGGGCAAGCACATCGCTCTGCTCCCAGTATGGCTCCGCCTGCTGGCTGGTGAGCGGCACGCGGAATACCTTGTCTGTTCGCTCGGGCAGATCCTTCAGCACTTGCTGGCGCGTGCGGCGCAGCAGGATCGGGGAAAGCTGCTCGTGAATACGGTCAAGGCCGCGATAGCCGATCAGCCGCCCCTTTTCGTTAACGACGCGATGCTCGTCGACGAAGCGGAACGCCGGGCCCAGCCTGCGGCCGTCCACGAACTCGACGACCGAAAAGAGCTCCTCCAGCTTGTTTTCAAGCGGCGTGCCAGTGAGCACCAGCGCGTAGCGGCTCTTCAATTGCTTGATGGTGCGCGCTGTTGCCGTGGTCCAGTTGCGGATGCGCTGCGCTTCGTCAAGAATAATCAGGTCCGGATTCAAATCCTGCATGTAGCGGATGTCTTTGATGACCAGCTCGTAACTGGTGAGGTTGAAGAATGCCGGAGCGGCGTACATCATCTTGCGGCGCGGCACAAAACCGTCGATCACCTGGGCAGAGCGACCTGTGAACCGCTCGATTTCCGTCTTCCACTGATACTTGACCGATGCAGGAGCGATCACCAGCACGCGTTCCATACCGCGGCGTTGGTTCAGAAGCTCGGTCATGGCCAGCGCCTGCACAGTCTTGCCCAGGCCCATGTCGTCGGCAAGGACCGCGCGCCCGCGGCAGGCTGCGAATACGGCGCCTTGTGCCTGGTACGGCAAGAGCCTGGTTTTCAAAAGACCTTCCGTGGGGTCCTGACCGCGCTTGAGCTTTGCAAGCAACTTTTTCTCCGCCTCCAGGCCCTCAGCCAGTTCGTTCTCCCGGTCGATGTATTCCAGGGCATCGCTGTAAACGACGGCATCGCCATCGGCGGTCCGCAACGCTTCCAGCACCTCGTCGAAGCGCCGGTAGCCCTCTCGCCGCAACAGGCTGTTGGCATCGAAATGCTCTGCCGCAATTGCACGCAGCGCGGGTGATGGCGACGCCGGCAGGCGCAGTCGCACCTCGACTGTGTTTCCGTATTGGAGCGAGATGGAAGCGCGCGTGCGCTTGTATTTCGCTGTCTCGATCGCCTTCCGGTGACGCTTCCGCAATTGGAGGAGCAGTGACTCCACATGCTTGCAGGTCCCCAGAGTATTGATTGCGAAATCCGGGCAGGAACAATAATTTTCAAATAAGCCTAGACCGCGAATTGCCACTCGATAGGTGCGGCCGCTGGCCGACTTGATCGTGTAGTCTCCGTACGGACCGCTCGCCGGCCGTTTCAGGATTTTGGGCGGCGTCGCCGTGGCCCTGTCCCGGCGCTCGGCGATCTGCTGTTCAATAAGCATGGAGAACTCCCCTCGAGAGCAGCCTACAATATCGCCCGCATACCTCAGCAGGCCAAGTCAAACGGTCTCGGACGAAGATCGCACACGCCACTCTTCGAGAATCCTCTCGATCTTGCCCGCGACCTCTTGGCGCGCTGTTGCGCGATCGATGCCGCGTGCAAGCAATGCATCATAGCCGGTATGGCGATGGCGAATTGCCGCCACCACGGCCGCAGTCAAAGCTTCTTCCTTAAGATTGCGGCCTGCCTCTGTCCGGCCAATCCGTCCGCTTGCCCTTGCAGACGTATGCGCGGCGATTGCGGCCAACTCCGGTGCCGGGCATCCTGGGAACAAAATGCCGATCTTCTCTGTCATCCGGAGCTTCAGTTCTCGATCTTCTTCGCGCCGCCGCTCCGCATCGCGCGCTCGCGCCGCGGCCCGCTCGCCGGCGTCTTCCAGGCACTCCCGCTCGGCTCTCTCCAGCGCGGCGCTTTCGGCCAGGATGCCTTGCCTTTCATATCTCTTGCGTGCACGGCTGAAGCGAACCACAACTGCGGTCCTTGCACTATACTTGGCTGCCCGCCGCGTCAGCGCCACATCGCCCGCCGCGAGAAATTCCAGATCGCCGAATCCCGCGCATGCCATGCAGAGCGGGATCTCAGCTTCCTTGAAAAGAAGGGAATTCTGTTCTATCTCGGCGCCGCATTCCGAGCATTGCGCCGCGCCATGAATCTGGTACACCACAGGCTGGGGTGCCCGATTGAGCTTCTTCCGAAGCGTTTGCTGCTTGCGTTCGGAGAGTTCGGGCGAGACATAGTGGGTACGGTAATGCTTCTCGATCGCGGCATCGCCGCTTTTGCTGAATTGCAGCGGCAGCGTTCCGCCTCGGGTTCTGCGTACATATCCGGTTTCGCTCGGCTTGAGACCCTTCTCCAGTGCCCAGCGTCTGAAGATCGCCATGGACGACGAGATTTTGCTGAGATTTCCCTGGATGACCCGCTCAAGGAAGTCGACTCGCCCCTTCCGCCAGAGATCGACCTGAGCGGCACGCAAGAGCCCCATGCCGCAAAGCACGTCAATCGCACTCACATACTGTTGACTGGACAGAGCGGTTTCTGCGGCCCGGATCACGCGGCTCTCTAGTTCTCGCTGATTCCCCGAATGCGACATAAAACTATCATCTCTGGTCGCGTCTGACGGGGGCAACCTGACGTCGGAGGCGATTGATGTCAACCTGCTCTGCCCGAGACTGATTCTTCAGGCGTTCTTCCAATGCCCTCCGCAATGCCCCTGCCGTCGCGTAAGCTCTCGCTGTTGCCATCATGCAGCCCGCCGTAGAACCTCTTCAACCATCTTGCGCGCTCTTCCATTCAGTTGCGCTTTCCGAAGTTGCGGCCCCGTTCAAGAGCCTGGCTCAGTGCCTGGCGTACAAAGGTCGGCTCTATCGATTCATCGTCAATCAGATCAAGAGTCGTCCGCAGTGGCCGCGTGTAGTTGTAGCCGGGGCCAGCCTGGATGTCGGTTTTGGGGAGGTCGCGGTAATGGAGTACTGCAATCCCGGGAATATCGCTGTTGCGCCGGAAGCTCTTCGGAACGGTCATATGGAGCTTTGCCGGGTTGAGATCCGACAACTCCAGGAGACTAAGGGCGGTTTGGTGGCTATACACACCTTCGATTTCTTCCTTCCGGTTCCTGGACCATAGCGACCAAAGCACAAGATCGGGCCTATCCGGCGTCGGAAACAGCGCCAGACGATAGATCCCGCGATGTTCCCGGATCCAGTTTCCGGCCTGCACAAGGTAAGGATGTGTATTTTCGGCGAATCCGGCCGCCTTGGCTTGCTTCGTGGTGAAGAAGCCTTGTTGTTGATCGG
>JASHRE010000181.1 GCA_030037515.1 Candidatus Sulfotelmatobacter sp. | reverse complement strand
TAGAGCGTGTTTCAAAAATAGATTCGGCCTCACATCAGGTACTTACGTGTGAGATAGGTTATGGGTTGAGCTTCTGCCATGAAGAAGCGGCAGAAGCTGTTGAACGACGAGCAGTGGGAGCTGATTGCACCCTTGTTTCCCCGTCCGAAGCAGCGGGCCGATAAACGGGGTCGGCCAGCGGCGCCTAACCGTGCCTGTCTGGAGGGCATTCTCTGGATTCTGCAGACCGGTTCGGCGTGGCGATTTCTCCCCGACGAGTTTCCCTCGCCCTCGACGTGCTGGCGACGGCTGCAAGGTTGGCAAGAGCAAGGGATTTGGCTGGAAGCGTGGCGCACCCTGTTGGGGGCGCTGGATGAAAATGGCCTGCTGCGCTGGGATGAGAGTTTCTTGGACGGCAGTTTCGCCCCCGCTAAAAAGGGGGCCTTGGAGTCGGGAAAACGAAGCGCGGCAAGGGAACGAAGTGGATGGTACTGGCAGACGGTGAAGGTATTCCGCTGGGAGTTCGGCTGGAAAGTGCCTCTCCGGCAGAAGTTACGCTTGCGGAAACCACGCTGGCCCAAGTCTCGGTCCCGCAACCGCGCGGCCGCCCGCGACAGAAACCGGAGCGCGTAATCGCCGACGCCGGCTACGATTCCGATCCGTTGCGTCGGCGGCTCAGGAAGCGAGGCATCGAACTGATCGCCCCCTATCGCAACAACAACAAAGCACGGCGGTATGAAGACGGACGTAAACTGCGTCGCTACAAGCGTCGTTGGATCGTCGAGCGAACCAACGCCTGGTTCGGTCAGTTTCGCAGATTGCTGGTTCGCCATGAACATCTACTCTCCATCTACTACGCGTTCTTCTATCTTGCTTGCTTTTGGATCACGCTTCGGAGGTATTTTTGAAACACGCTCTAGGCATTCAATAATAGACGACAACCACGACTGATGGGCGACGATCAGAAGTCCCGCTAGATAGAGTGTAGCTGTCGCCTACCATCGTTTTCGCCAGCCGCCCTACGAACACGCGCAAGCGTCCGCCGCGAGCGGCTTCGTCCAAATCCCCCATAACACTCAAAGTGGCCGGAACCGGGATTCTGAAATCGACGTGATAGCATCAATTCCCATTAGCCCGCGCGGTCACCGCGCCGGTTGCGATTTTTCGCGCTTGGTGGCCGCGACGCGACTCTCTTTCCCGCTCACGAACACCTTCATGGAGTTCTCGCTTTCGCCCGACTCGTCGGTGTATTCGTAGGAGTCCGCTGAAACAACTTTCATGATGTACCGGGTGTGATACATCTTCCCGCCAAAAATGCTCTCCCCAAGCCAGGTCCACACGTCGCCGCTCACCGTACCAGTTTTGTTTTCTATTCCCCCTGAACTGTCAACTGCGTGGTATCGGTATGTCTTGGAAGTCGGATCGTAGTAGACAAAGGAAGCCTCCGAGTATTTCCTTCCGGGTCTATAGAGTGCTGCCTGGCAGATCAGGGCGAAGCCACCGGCCGTCCATCTGCAATCGTCAGTGCCACTGAATTTCACCGTTGGCGAGTTCGGTCCCATTGCCCCGGCTTTCATTTCGTCTTCGACCGTGAACTTGCCGACCATTACTGCCAGCTTCTTTACTTCCGGGCCAGGCGTTGTCTGAGACTGAGCGCGAGCCACGATTATGCTCGAAGCGCACGCCAGCACAAATGAGAGCAACCGTTGGGCGCCACTCATTGGATTCTCCTTTCAGAGGTGGGTTGGGAGGGGTAGACACTGAGCGGGAATGGTAGGTTCAGAGTTCAGGCAAGTCAATGAAGAGCCCGGGCAATTGGCCACGCCCGGTTTGGTTCGGGCATCATTCAGGCCGCGACTTTTTGCGCACTGCCACCCACTGACCATCCGCGCGACCTTCTACCTTCATCCGCCCGCTCGCCGCATCACCATCGATCCAGCCAACAAGTGTCGCAGTCATCGGAGCCGGCTTATCCCCTGGCCAGGTTCCGTTGAACGTCATCTCGACATATCCATTGCGCCATGTCCCGGTGACGGGCTGGCTTTGGCCGAATGCTCCTGACCATGTCCCGGTTACTGAATTTCCGTCGCGATGCAAATTCATCGATCCTTCGTATCGGCCGTAGTCGCTGTTGTATTTCACGTCCCAGTTTCCGACAACTTCGCCGTCGTTCGTGAGCGGCACCGGCTCTGCTGGAGTCACCTTGAGATTCGCGAAATACGCTTGCTCCCCGGCATAGCCCCACAGCGCAACGCCTCCCCGCAGGTCCTCTCCCTTCAGTCCATTCACAATTAAACTGGGATTCTCTGATCCGTCGATGAAGAGCTTTGCGGCGCGTCCGTGAACATCGATCTTTACACGGCTCCAACGCTCCGGCTGCAGCACCGCATAGGACTCGTAAAGCCCCGGCCATTCTCTCCGCAGCTTGTACCAATCGAATCCCGGAACGGACACATACTGTACCGCATGGTTCCGCATCGCCTGATCTTCTGACCGTGCATTCCCAGGGCGAAGATAAAACAGCTCGTAGTGCGAAGCGTCAGGCCTAACCCGGAAGGCCACTCCGACAAATCCTGGCATGCGCACGCCCGGAGGCGTTGTGACCTTGAGGGCAATATCGCAATCAATGGTCCCGTCCTGAATTTGGGCTCGCTTCAGAATTGCGAGCACCTCTTCCTGCTCCGGCGCCGTCGTTAGTCGGATCGCCTTTCGACCCTGATACTCGACTGGCTCCGCCTTTCCTCCGCTGATCACGAGATCGTTCACATCGCCGAGAACCGACACGCTCTGTAACCTTGGTTCACTTGGCAATGCCGCGGCAGGGGCTTGCCCGTACCTAGCGGCGAAAGTTATTGAAACAAGCAAGAAGGTTGCCACACCCCGCAGAAAGTGTCTTGCCCGAATCTTTCCGAGCGCCAAAGCTAAAAACGAGTTGCGTGCCACTCGATTCACCTCAGTTTTTCTCGAGATTCGAGCACACGGGGGGGAATGCGCTGCGCGTGCCCACTTCAAGTGCAAGCATGCACTTCACCCACCAAAGCGCGGCCGATAAGCTGCACGCGATGAGTCCCCGATGGGAGCGAGCGCTCATGAAAGCTGTCCGACGCCGGACACATGCGTTCGCTGTCGGACAGTCGGATCATGCGCGGGGCTAGTCCGGATAATTCACGAGTCTGACGACAAAAGAAGCCTCCTGTGCTAAAAACAGGGTGACTAGACGCCGTTTAAAGCACGCTCGGAGGCTTCGTCGTGTCCGACAAAGCACAACACGGTGCTGTTTGTGGGCAGACTCCGGGGAAGGGCTGTTCAGCGAACGTCTCACGACTCGCAAGCCGTTCGAGCGTCAGAGAAGGTACGTCTTTCGCACTGACCCGGCCCTGGCTATCGCCAGGGGAATCCACGTGGACAAGGACTCGGTGCTCAATCATACAGACGTGTATTTGCCCTGCAGAAAGCGTGATCAGAAGCGTCAGGCCGTCAGCTGACGCGAGATACGGAGAATTCATATCAGCGCCAATCATATTCTTCGACAGCGCTGGCCTCGACGCGGCGGTGCATGCCCGGAAGCACTTCGAAGGAGTCACATCATGATTCGGAGCACTCTGGCGGTAACCGCGGGACTTGTTGTATTGACCATTGTTTCGTTCGCAATCGAAGCAGCCGTCGATCCGCTCCTCATGCATCTGTTTCCCAGTGCGCTGCCTGATGCGGCGGCCCTCGCCGGCAGTTTTACGGCCAGGTTGTTCATGTTGGCCTATACGACGTTTTCCATCGTAGTTGGCGGTTACGTGACCGCCTGCATCGCTCCCCGTGCACAGGTCACTCACGCCGCAATTGTGGGTGCGATCGAATTGGCATTCACCCTGTACGTCATGATCGCGATCCCTTCGCAGAAGCGCACAAGGCACCGCGCTGGGGGTGGATTACTGGAATCATCCTGATGATTCCAGCGGCCTGCCTCGGCGCCGCCATCCGTGCCAAGCAGGCACCCCGCCGATGAAACTCCCTGCACGCGCCATCGAGTGGTGGTGCGGACATGTAATATGACGTTCTGGAACCTAGAATCTCGGAGCCCAGACGTTTGCAGAGGAAGCAGATCATGGTCGATGGCAGGGAGGCCACCGATTAGGATCACGAGCACTAGCACTCCTGGTTAACGGGCAAATGCAGAAGCTATCCAGGGGCCAGGAACCCCGGAGAAGTTTCCATGCGCACGAGAGCGTGAGTGCCCGCGCCAGTTTGCCGTTCTATTCGCGGAAAGAAGTAGTTGCGGCGGCTGCCGTCATAGCTGCCCGACCGCATACAGCACTTCTTAAAAGCGGCGTCCAGAGCCGCAAGGACAGAGATCATTACGACCGAGCTTTGCAACGGTTAAAGCGGGACACGGAGTCTACCAAGTTCTCGGCTATGACGGCAGGAGAAAATATGTTTGAGACCCTAGAAGACGCGTTTGAGAAGTCTAAGCTACCGCTGGATAGCGGATGGCCGGTTTTGATGTACGGCACTACGGGGGAATTTGATGAGTGTAAACGCCTTCCATGAGAAGGCC
>JASHRE010000180.1 GCA_030037515.1 Candidatus Sulfotelmatobacter sp. | reverse complement strand
CCCGGAAGCCCCCGGGAGAGTGATTGAAGTCTGCGATCAACTGGTTCGACTCTTGTCCCGCCGCCCGTTGGCTGAACGATAAACTGCCCTCACAGCTGCAAGCGCAGAAATCTATGCGATACGCATAGCGAACCGCGAACACTCGAATGCGGCGTTGGTTCGTTTGAAATGAGAGCCCGGGCAAGGCCACCCAGTGCCTAACTAACGCGTTTCAATCATTTGCTTCTCAATCATGGCCCAACCAGAAACTGCTCGAGCTTCCCATCCGGATACGTGTACGTGGTCAGCGTCAGCGTTCGCGTGGGGTAGACCACCTTAAATGCCCGGAACGTCATCCCACCGCGCAAGCTCATATCATCCTGGTGAAAGGTCAGCGGTTCGCCAAGCGGTCCCAGACTGTCCCTGAAGTCGGCGATTGTCCGCGCGTCGAAATAAGCATCCAGATTTGGCGCGAGCTTGCTGCGATCCAGTTCGCCGTTTTGCAGACTGCGGTACATCGCAAGCGTTTCCTCTTCGGCTGCCGACCGTTTCTGCCCCGCAAGCATCGACGCAGTCAACCGCGCAATACCGCCGGCTCCCCCTTCCATGTGATTCGTGAGCGCTGCCACAGCCACGCCGTCATCCACCAACACTTCGTTGTCGGCCACAAAACCTGTCACTTCGCCACTATGTGAGATGTCCCGGCGCCCATCCAGTTCCCCCACAGACACACCCAGTCCGTAATGTGTTCCCTTGCCGTCCTTGAGTTTCACCTCCGTAAACATCTCGTCGTAGCTCTCGGGCTCGAGCAGGCTGCGCGCCATCAGACTCTCGTCCCACAGCGCCAAGTCGTGCGCCGTCATAGCCAGTTCGCCGGCCGCGAACAGCCAGCCGCGCCCCTCTTTCGACGCTGGCCGCAGCGGTCCCAACGCATACCGGATGTAGGGCGTCGCGTCAGCCTGTGTCAGCTTCGTGGCATCCGAGTCCCACACACTATGCATCCCCAAGGGATGAAAGATGTGTTGCTCCAGAAATTCAATTAGCTTCTGCCCCGACACCTGCTCCACAATCAGTCCAGCAATCACGTAATTGGTATTTGAATACTGCCATTGCGTCCCTGGCTCAAAATCGAGTGGCTTCCTCGCCCACTGATCCAGGATTTGCTGTGCGGTCGTCGGTTGTTCCATGGGCTTCATCAGGTAATCCTCGGGCCAATAGTCCTGATACCCGCTGGTGTGGCTCAGAGTCTCCCGAATCGTCACCTGGTCGCCGCGCGTCAGTCCTGGTAGGTATTTTCCCACCGGATCATCGAGCTTCAGCTTTCCTTCCTCCTGCAGGATCAGGATCGCCGCCGCCGTAAACTGCTTCGAGATCGATCCAATCGAGTACCGCATTTCAGGCGTCGCCTTCTTGTCCGGATCGACGTGTGCTCGCCCGTAGGCGTGCGTGTACACGAGCTTCCCGCCTTGAACCACGGCCACGCTTGCCGACGGGACGCCACGCTGTTCCATGACGCCCGCCGCAATCGCATCGACCCGCGCTTTCACCGCTGGATCGATCGTATCCACTGCCTGCGCGCACAGCGTCACGCACGCGGCGCACACGCACAGGACAACTGCAAGAAGCATCCGAAAGTTGAACACACTTACCACCCGTTCGCAGCCCGACTTAAGCGGATGGCAGACCATATCAAGAAAATTCATCTGAATGAGGGTCTTGGTCAGAGGTTTCTCCTACGTGAAAGTGGGGCCTGTATATATTAAGCTGACATGATGCGGGCGGTGCGAAATGCTGCCCCACCGGCCAAAGTGATTTTGTGTAGAGAGAGCACCCATGTCTCGGTACAAGCTATGCTGGTTCACGACTCTGGCCGCGATTATCATCTTCTCAGTTATAAGAACGTTGCAGGTTCGGCTCACGCGGCTCGATGGATTGACCGCGAATGCGCAGCCGCAAGACAGTGAACTCGCGCTTGCTGAGTCGCTCTCCCAATCCTGGCCGGAGAACCAGCCGGTCGGATCGCATTTGGTATTGGGCATCGGAAGAGAAATCTCGCGCACGGTTGTTCTTCCCGTGCAATCCAAGAACCCCAAAGATCTGGGTGTCGGGAAGTTGCTGGTGGCAAGCCGTGGCCTCGCCGACCCGATTTTTGCAAAAACAGTGGTTTTGCTGGTTCACTTCGATTCCAACAGCGTAGTCGGACTGATGCTCAACCGGCGGTCCGACGTTCCGCTTTCGCGCGTGTTTGAACAGCTCAAGGCGGCCAAAAGCCGTTCGGACCCTGTTTATCTCGGCGGTCCGGTGGAAATTTCCGCCGTGTTTGCGTTGCTGCGATCCAAGGCCAAACCGAAATCGGCAGAACGCATTGTGGGAGATGTTTACTTGATTCCCACGCGGTCGCTGTTCGAAAAAACTCTGTCAGCTCGACTGGACCCGGGAGTTTTTCACGTTTATCTGGGCTACGCCGGATGGACTGCCGATCAGTTAAGAAAGGAAGTCGAAGTGGGCGCGTGGTTCATCTTTCAAGGCGACGCACAAACGGTTTTCAATTCAGATCCCGACAACTTGTGGTCTCAAATGATTCGAAAAACTGAGCTCAAGATGGCCAGTAGCCGGCCCGCAGAATTTTTTCGCCTTCAGGAAAAATAAAATTCTCACATTCCAGCGTGCATGCCAGGCGTGACTATGGAGCAGGAATCTGAACATTGGAAACAATGTTCGAATAGGCGCTTTCTTGGTTGCTCGAATTTACAGCAGTCGTCG
>JASHRE010000179.1 GCA_030037515.1 Candidatus Sulfotelmatobacter sp. | reverse complement strand
TTAGGGACACGACAGCGGAGATAAAGTTCGGCGATAGCTTTGCACCGGGACAAATTTTGCGACGACTGTTTTAGAATCGAAACAACGTCTATGCGCGAGTCGAGTGAATTTTGGAGCAGTCATGATTGCGTTGTCATTGCGGCTATCTTTTGCGTTCCGTTGCTTTTTCGCACTCTTGTTCAAGGGAAACATCCCTGCGGAAGTGCTGCAGACCCTTTCCAGTTGTGCGCCACAAGCGTCACCCAATGCTGCCGCGAGGACGACGGTCGCTGCGGAAAGAGCTGGCACTGAAGCATCGAGCGCTGACGCACTCGACCGGGCCGTGCAGATCTTGGCATTATTGCAGCGCGACGGCCGACTGATTGACTTTCTGGAAGAGGACGTTTCTTCTTATCCCGACGGCCAACTGGGGGCAGCCGTGCGAACTATCCACAGCTCCTGTCGGCAAGTTCTCGAACGCTATCTCAAACTCGAACCCATCCTCCCTTCCGACGAGGACCATCCTGTGACCGTGCCGGCGGGGTTTGATCCGGCAGCCATCAAACTGGTTGGTAACGTGAGTGGGACGCCGCCCATTCGTGGTTTATTACGCCATCGCGGCTGGCGCGTGTCCGAAGTAACTCTACCGTCGTTGCCCCATGGCTTGGGACGGAGCATTGTGGCGCCGGCAGAGGTAGAAGTCGCGTAGCGGATCGACCCCCTTGCACAACCCAAAGCAACTTCATTTGCCAGAGGAGATTCTTCGTTGGACTCGAAATTTATCGTCGGTATCGACCTAGGCACAACGAATTCGGCTCTCGCGTACTGTGAGAGGGGTGGCGAAGCTGAGGACGCCCGCATCGAAGTTCATGCCATTGCTCAGATTGTCAATCCAAACGAAGTGGCCGAGCGGACATTGCTCCCGTCTTTTTTATATATTCCAGGCGACTTGGATTTTCCGAAGGGCAGCGTCAGCTTGCCTTGGGATGCGAGTCCGGACTTTTTGGTGGGGGAGTTGGCTCGCAAGCGCGGAGCGGAAAATCCGGGAAGGCTCGTGGCCTCTGCCAAGTCGTGGCTTTCGTATGCGGCCGCAAATCGGACCGCTCCCATTCTTCCCTGGCAGGCTCCAGAAGAGGTCAGCAGACTCTCTCCGGTCGAGGCATCATCCCGCTATCTGCAGCACCTCAGGACGGCGTGGGATGCGCGGCACGGAATCGAGGGGAAGCACGGTTTGGTGGAGCAAGATGTTCTGCTCACGGTGCCTGCCTCGTTCGACGAAGAAGCTCGAGAACTCACGCGGCGCGCCGCCGAGCAGGCCGGATTGCAGCGCGTCACGCTGCTCGAAGAACCGCAGGCTGCCTTCTATGCGTGGCTGGAGAGTCAGGGAGATTCCTGGCGCAAACGCATCAAGCTTGGGGACCTGGTTTTGGTCTGCGATGTGGGTGGCGGAACCACGGACTTCAGCCTGATTGCAGTGTCAGAGGAAAACGGCGATTTGGAACTCAAGCGTGTTGCAGTGGGTGAGCATATCCTCCTCGGAGGCGACAACATGGACTTGGCCCTCGCCCGACTGCTCCAGCAGAAACTGGAAGCCGACGGCCATCGCATCGATACTTATCAACTGCAGATCCTCTGGCACCAGTGCCGCTCCGCAAAAGAGTATTTGTTCGAACATCCCAAAAGCGCGAAGCAAGATATAACCTTGCTGGGCAAAGGCCGCAAACTGGTCGGCGCGACCATCAAGACGGAGCTGCTGCGCGAAGAGCTCAACCAGGTTCTGGTCGAAGGTTTCTTCCCTAAGGTGAAAAGGAGCGAAATGCCGGTCAGGCAGCGCCGGATCGGATTTCAAGAACTAGGTCTTCCTTACGCCGCCGACGCTGCTGTTACTAAGCATTTGGCGCGGTTCCTTTCGCAACAGGTAAAAAACAGCCCGGAAGCGGGAGATATTCGCACGGGACCAAGCGGGATGGCATGCCCGACGCACGTTCTCTTCAATGGCGGTGTGATGAAGGCGGGGGTGTTGCGGGAGCGGTTGGTGGAAGTGCTGAACGCGTGGCTCAGCGAAGAAGGGTTTGAGGCGCTTAGCGCAGTCAACATCCTCAACGCTCCTGATCTGGAACATGCAGTAGCCCGAGGAGCCGCTTACTACGGAAGGGCGCGATGTGGACACGGAGTGCGCATCCGCAGTGGCGTCCCGCGTAGCTATTACATTGGAATCGAAAGCGCGATGCCAGCGGTTCCCGGCATGGAAGCGCCTTTGAAAGCGCTATGCGTAGCTCCATTTGGCATGGAGGAAGGCACCGAGACAGTCCTGCCGGAACGAGAGTTTGGCCTGGTGGTCGGCGAGCCGGCTGAATTCCGCTTTCTGAGTTCCACGATTCGAAAGCAGGATCATGTGGGCGACCTTTTGCACGATTGGGGCAGTGACATCGAGGAAATGAGCCCGCTCGAAGTAACGCTGACGCTGGAAGGCCAGCAGGGGTCCATCTTGCCGGTGCGATTGCAGACGCGGGTTACAGAAATCGGTACGCTCGAGCTTTGGTGTGTTTCGCGCGACCAGACGAGGCGTTGGAAGCTCGAACTGAATATTCGCGAGAAGGTCGAGGCGTGACATTATGGCGCAAGCATTCGTGAGGCCGTGATTGGAAGGCCCATCCCGCTATCTCGTCGGCATTGATCTGGGTACCACGAATTGTGCCGTGTCTTTTATCGACACAATTGAACCGCTCAACGGTGCTTCTCCGCGCATACACGATTTTGCGGTTGCGCAGCTCATGGCACCTGGTGAGGTGCGCTCAGCGCGGCTCTTGCCTTCGTTTCTTTACTTTCCGACCGAGACGGAAGTTTCTTCAGGCTTGGTCAGTCTTCCATGGCAAGAGCATCCCTCAGCAATCGTCGGCAGCATGGCCCGCGACCATGGTGCGCTTGCGCCGGGCCGGCAGGTATCTTCCGCAAAATCCTGGCTCTCCCAAAATACAGTTGATCGAACAACCAACATGCTGCCGCGGGGATCAGAGCCACCCGAACCGATGGTGTCGCCCGTCGAAGCCTCTGCCCTTTATCTTGCGCATCTACGAAATGCCTGGAACCACACGATATCTGGCGCAAATGGCGCTGATTCGCGACAGCTTTTTGAGGACCAGGAAATCGTTCTGACTGTGCCCGCCTCATTCGACGAGGAGGCACGCGAGCTGACGGTGGAGGCAGCCAGGCAAGCCGGACTCAAGAAATTGACGCTGCTGGAAGAGCCGCTTGCCGCGTTTTACGCATGGGTGGCGGAGCATCAGGAGACTCTGGGAGAACACCTGCGCGATGGCGAAGTCGTGCTAATTTGCGACATCGGAGGGGGCACATCTGACTTCAGTCTCATACGTGCTCAGGTTCAGGATGGTGAAGTCGACTTTGAGCGTACTGCCATAGGTGAACATCTGCTGCTCGGAGGCGAGAATCTCGACCTCGCGCTGGCGCGCCGTGTGGAAGAGAATGTCGGCGTAAAACTCAGCCTGCGCCAGTCCCAGGCCTTGCGAGTGACATGTTCAGCGGCCAAGGAGCGCCTCCTCAGCGAGAAAAACCTCGATCGGCTAACCATTAACATTCTGGGTGGGGGACGGGCGGTCGTCGGGCAAATGATACGCAGTGAGTTAGGCCGCGATGAGGTCAACGAACTCCTAATTAACGGTTTTCTGCCGTTGATTGCTTCCGACGAAATGCCGGCGCGCACGCGTGCTTCGGGTCTTCGCGAAATCGGTCTGCCATATGTGACCGACCCTGCGATTACCAAACATCTCGCGGCCTTCCTCAAAAACGCGGCCCTGGCTACAGATAGAGGGAATGAATCTCAGACGCGCTCCGATGGCATTCCACTGGCCAGGCCAGACGCTATCATTCCACTGGCCAGGCCAGACGCTATTCTGTTTAACGGCGGTTTTTGCGTCCCGGTAGTCGTTCGCGAGCGGATCACCGAGGCGATTGCCAGTTGGTTTGCGGACCGCCGCGCCTGGCGTCCCAAGATTCTGAACCATGAAGTGCGGAGCAGTGCGGTTTCAATTGGTGCCGCCTATTACGGCCGAGTGAGGCTGGGCGCCGGACTGCGTGTCAAAGCGGGCAGTGCTCGGACATTTTACGCCGGGATGCGCTCAGGACACGGCATCAAGGCGGTCTGCTTGCTGCCTGCAGGCACCAATGAAGGCACGACCTTGCCGCTTCCCGGCCGTGAGTTTTCGGTTCTGGCAAACCGGCCCGTATCTTTCCGTCTCTACAGCTCCACCGTTCGTCATGACGCACACGGTGCCATCGCCGATCTCAATCCCGAGCAGGTGCACCGACACGCCCCCCTGGTGACGCTGCTTCGCTATGGAAAGAAATTTCAAGAGACGGAACTGGCGGTGCGCCTGTCGGTTAGTTTTACTGAAGTGGGAACTCTCGAACTGTGGTGCGAGTCGGTGAGCTCACCGCACCGATGGCGTCTTCAGTTCGAATTGAGGGGCGAGGCAACCGCAGCTGATCAGAGCGAGTCCATGTCCGCGCCACCATTAGCCTCAATCCGGCAGGCTGCAACTGTCTCGGAGGTGTTGCTAGATTCTGCAATTCGGCTCATTCACAGCCCGTTCAGCGGACCGGCAGGGCTAGAGAGCGATGCTGTCGACCCTGCTTCGCTTGCCAGTCGATTGGAGTCCGTCATCGGGCTACGAAGGGAGTCTTGGAATTTGCCAACGGTGCGGGCCTTCTGTGACGCGCTGCTCCAGGTGGCAGAAGGCAGGACGCTCAGTCCGGCTCACGAAGTGCGATGGCTCAACCTGTACGGCTATTGTTTGCGACCAGGATTTGGAGACCGGAATGACAACTTGCGGACGGCCCAAGCGCGTCGAATTTATCAGGCCGGGTTGGGATTTCCACGGGAGCTTCAGTGCCAAATCGATTGGCTGGTGCTGTGGCGGCGAATCGCAGGCGGCCTTAGTGCGGTTGATCAACAGAAATTGTGGAATTACCTCGGAGTACTCGGTATCGGCCGCAAGAAGCCCCGCACGCGGTTGAATTCTCAGATCGAGCATGAGGGCTGGCGTTTGCTTGCCAGCCTGGAACATCTGCCCTCCACGACCCGCACCGGGCTAGGAGATGAACTGGTCCGCAAGTTAAAAAAGGACGCTTCGAACAGCTGCTGGCTATGGTCGATTGGCAGGGTCGGAGCCCGTATCCCACTCTATGGTTCGCTGAACAGTGTGGTTCCGGCGCAACGTGCCGGCGAGTGGATCAGTGCGCTTTTGGACCTGCGTGAACTGGTTCCTGAGACGGCCTCCGCCATTGTGCAACTGGGCAGGCGGGTTGAGGACCGAAGCCGCGATATCAACCCACAGATCATAGAATCCGCTATTGCGAAACTGAAGGCGGCCGCGGTTGCAGACGAAGATTTTCTGCGACCGCTGTCGGAGTTCGCTCCGCCGGTTGCCGAGGATGTGGCGCGCACTTTTGGTGAGCCGCTGCCGAGAGGCTTGGAGCTGGAGAGCACGTCGAACTGCTTGTCGTCAGTGACCGCTCTTGCTTCGTAGAACACAGGATGAAACTTCCGGCCTCATAAAGTGAGGTTCGCCCGCCAAAAGCTGGGAGAGGAATGGGATCAAAGTTTCTCTGCATCCGGTTCACGCCGCACTCCCCACCGTCGCCGAAGGTCTGCACCGCCAGGGTTGAGAGGTCGGCCTCGGGAACCGAAACTGCCTGCGTTTAAGCCGCCGGCGACGTCGCGGGAAATACCGGGACGGAGTCGCCGGGACTCAAGAACCGCAACTGATCGGAAAGTGCGGCCACCTCTATCGTCCAGGCCTGAGCATCCTTGTCACCTTTCTCGGCTCTGTCAAGGAAGCTGCCATAAGCTTCTGCGATCCACTTGTGGCAAAGGGTCTGAACCCACCAGAGATCGACGGGAAATGGCAGAGAGCGGAGGAGGGCGACAGCTTTCTGAAGTCGCGCAATGGAATGAATGTTGGCGAAATCCGCAGCCACCACCTCAGCCATGGTTTCGATCCTTTTTCTTAGCACAAATTCGAGTGTGGCAGCGTCCAAAGCAATTCCCAGACTCTTTGCTTCTCTAAGCACGCGGTCAACTCGGCCTTGTTCGATTTCATCAACGGCAAAGGCGTCCCGAAGAAAACTGTTCAGTGC
>JASHRE010000178.1 GCA_030037515.1 Candidatus Sulfotelmatobacter sp. | reverse complement strand
GCAAAAGAAGGGGGGCTTGGATCCCTGCGTTTGAATCGGAACCAGACACGACCAGGCAGGTGTAGCGCCCTTCTCGCGAATGATCGCCGCCAGCTGTTCCACGGTCGACGCCTGCAACAGCGTGGCGATGGGCAGGTTTTTGCCAAATTGCTCGCCGACACGGTTCATGACTCGGACCGCCGTCAGCGAGTGTCCGCCGATTTCAAAAAAATTGTCGGTTGCTCCGATTGGATGTGTGCCCAGTACCTCTTCCCAAATCTGAATCAATTGCGATTCAACCGCGTCTTTCGGCGGAACGAACGCAGCAATTGGAGCGACGTCGCCACGGCCCGGTGCGGGAAGCGCCCGCCGATCGACTTTGCCATTCGGCGTTAGCGGCATCCGCTCCAGCTTCACAAAGGACGACGGCAGCATGTAGACCGGGAGCTTTTCTTTCAGATAGGTGCGAAGTTCGGACGCGCCCGGTGCGGCATCGGATTTCGCCACGAAATAGGCGACCACGCGCTTGTCCCCTGGCACATCCTCACGGGCCACGACTACGGTCTCGTTTACCGAGGGATGGTGCCGCAGCACGGCTTCGATTTCGCCCAACTCAATGCGAAAGCCGCGAATCTTCACCTGATGGTCGATGCGCCCAAGAAATTCAATCTCGCCATTCGGCAGATAGCGCGCCAGATCTCCAGTCCGGTACAGGCGCGCGCCGGGCTTGTCGCTGAACGGATGCGCGATGAATCTTTCCGCAGTGAGTTCCGGACGCTTGAAATAGCCCTGGGCTAGCCCGTCTCCGCCGATCAGCAATTCTCCGGCAACGCCCACCGGGACTGGCTGCAGCAGTTTGTCGAGAATGAAAATTTCTGTATTCGCGATTGGCCGGCCGATCGAGACGCTCGCCTCTCCTCGCTCGAACTTGCGTACTGTAGACCAGATCGTGGTTTCGGTCGGTCCATACATGTTCCAGACCGAGTCGGCTCGCTGCATGAGTTCATTGGCCAGCTCGGCGGGCACAGCTTCGCCGCCCACCAGAATCTTCAGTCCCGGGCTGCTATCCCAGCCGGCTTCGAGGAGCATGCGCCAGGTCGCCGGAGTAGCTTGCATCACGGTCGCGCCCGAACGTTTCAGCTTCGCCAGCAGTTGATTGCCATCCGAATAAACCGGGCGGCTGACGATCTCCACCGACGCGCCCCGAATCAGTGGAAGATAGATTTCGAGGCCGGCAATATCGAAGGACAGCGTCGTGACCGCCAGCATACGGTCGCTCGCCGTCATGCCGGGTGTTTCGGCCATCGAGAGCAGAAAATTCACTACGCCGCGATGCCGAATCTGCACGCCTTTTGGTTTTCCGGTCGAACCAGACGTGTACATCGTGTAGGCAAGATCGTCGGCCCGTGAGCGGCTCGGCAAATTTTCCGTGCTCTCACCGACGATCTTCGACCAATCCGAATCCAGCCGCACGAGGGCAGCTTTGTGTTTCGGCAGTCCGCTGACCAGACGCTGCTGCGTCAGCAGTACGGGTGCTTCTGCGTCCTCGAGCATGAAAGCGATGCGGTCCCCGGGGAACGCGGGATCGACGGGGACATAAGCACCGCCCGCTTTCAAAATCGCAAGCAGCGCGACCACCATTTCGAGCGAACGCTCGACGCAAAGCCCGACCAGGGCGTTCGGACCAACGCCGAGTTTCTGGAGATGCCGGGCTAGTTGATTGGCACGCTGATTGAGTTCGTGATAGGTGAGCTCGGACTCTTCGAAAACCACTGCGACCGCGTCGGGGCTAAGCGCAGCCTGCGCTTCGAACAGACGATGAACGCAGGTTTCCCGCGGATACTCCGTCCACGTGTCATTCCACTCGCGCACTAATTGCTGCCTTTCTCCGGCCGTCAGGATCGGCAACCGCGAGACTTTTTCTTCCGGCTTGGCAACAATTGCTTCCAGCAGTTTTTGAAAATGATCGGCCATGCGACGGATCGTGGTCGCATCAAACAGGTCCGTGGTGTAGCTGAACTCCGCGCCAAAGGCATCAGACCGCGCGTGAACATGAAGCTGCAAGTCCAAGTTCAACGCCCTCGGATCGTACGCGAGACCGGGCGCCTCAAAGGCTTGCGCCTCCGACTCGGTAAACAGAAACCTGGCTTGAAAAACGGGATGGCGGCTGGCGTCTTGTTCAGGTTGTACGGCCTCGACCATTTGCTCCCACGATATTTCACCGTGTTCTCGTGCCGCACGCGTGGTCTGAGTCACACGGCCGAGCAACTCCCGAAAACTTGGATCGCCGCTTACGTCTGTACGAATCGGAATTGCTGCTGCCACGCCGTCGGCTATTGACTCACCCAGACTTGCTCCGACCACGATGTCTTCCTGCCGTGTGTGCCGCATGAGCAACGTCTGAAATGCAGCCAGCAGCAGGACCCACAGCGAGGTGCCCTGCTGCGCGCACAATTCCTCCAGGTTCTCATGCAAGCCATGACCGACGTCGATCGATTCGCAATCCGTTCGAAATGATCGCACTGGCGGCCGCGCCCGGTCGACCGGCAACTCCAGTATGGCCGGAATGCCCGCCAATTGTTTGCGCCAATATGCGAGGCTTCGCTCTAAATCAGCCCTTTCTTGAATTCGTGCAGCTTCTGCAGCAAGGTTCGGCATTTC
>JASHRE010000177.1 GCA_030037515.1 Candidatus Sulfotelmatobacter sp. | reverse complement strand
CGTCCATGCCGATGCGTATGCCCTTGACGCCGGCGGCATCGACCGCGATGCGATGCTGCCCACTTGCCATCACGGTCGCAGGAAGGTCCACCACCACGCGGGCGGGTGAATCCAGCGTGGTGAGCCTCGGAGTGATCGTTCCCTTCGAGCTCATCACGACCCGGATATCGTCCGCGCTTCGGACTACGTTGACTCGTTCCAGCTGGCTCGGTGCCTGGGCAGCCGCCGCCACGACTGTGAAGAGCAGCAACGCTATCAACATTGCCAGTTGTTGTTGCTTTCGCATTTCGCCTCTCCCCAACCCGCGGGCCTGGCCCGCGCGTGCTTCTTGAACTTTGAACCCATCCGAAATTTCCGGATTTGCCGCTTGCCTCACTGCCCGGCGTCTAGACTGCCGGGGTAAAGATGCGCTTCACCACTTCCCGCGTGAAAGGCTTGCCCAGCTTGTCTTCCACCGTCTCCTGGAACACGACCGAATCGCCGGTGATCTTCACGACATAGCCGTTGAACACGGGGTCGTTTTCCCGCAGAAAGTACGCCTTGTTCAGATTGTTGGTCACGACTGCGATAAAGCCGCTATCGGATTTCACAACCCCCCGCAGATTGATGTTGCCGATCTCCAGACACTTCTTGCCCGTGCTGCACCCGGAGCCGTTCTGTTGCACGACCGGGCTGAAGAAGGGATCGCGCTTGCCGGTCATCGCCCATTTCTTTTCATCTGACTTCTTCTCTTCGGCTTTGGGCTTGAACAAGTCGGCGTCGGCATCGGGCTCGAGAGCATTGGCGTCCGCCGGCGCTTTTGCCGCGCGAGGCGCCGGCCTACTGACAGACGAATTGGCGGCAACAGTTGTAGTCTTAGCGGCCCGAGCCGATTTTGGCGCGGGGACCGGATTCGTTCTGGCTGCGTTCGTAACTGGTTTAGGCGCCGCTGGAAGATTTGCACCGGAGGGCGCGCTGTTGTTCGCCAGTGCGTCGGTGTGCAGAGTCAGCACGAGCGTTCCCGCCGGGCCCGGCGTCAATTCATAGGCGCAGGCTTTTTCGAGATCGACGACCACGCTGGTGGTCGGAGGGTTCTTGCCGTCGGTTCCGATGCGAATGCCTTTGATCCCGCCGTCGCCGACAGCGATGTGGTTTTGCCGGGTGGCCGCAATGGTTCCCGGGAACTCGACCAGCACGCGATCGGGAGAACGCAGCTTGCTGGCTTTTGCCGCGACCGTCGCGCTCGATACCATCTCGATGCGGAAACTGTCGCCGCCTGCAACCACGTTCACTCTTTTCAGCTGGTTGTGGTGAGCCGTCGCTGGAACCTCTGCCGCAGATGCCTTTACGGGTGCCGCCGGCTTAGCCGCAGGGGCCGAGGTCATGACAATCGGCGCCGCGCCCGGAATGACCGCGGGCTTGACCGCGGCTGCAGGAGCGCCGGGGGCCGGTTTGGTCGCCGGTACACCAGCCGCGTCGAGAGCCTGATCCGTCTGGATCTGCTCCTTCTGCTCCAGCGATTTGGCGACGCTGCGGGCGTTGTCGATGGCGTCAACGTTCTGGGCCACTGCCTGGCCTGCCAGAGCGCTAGCCGCCGCCATCGTGATGGTGATTGCCAGAATGCTCGTCGTTAGCTTCATAGCCGTCCCTTACTTCGCCTTTGGCGTTCCGGGCTTGGCTCCCGGAGCGGCGGCGGAAGGTTGATCGTGACTGAAATACGTAGTCGCCGTGAAACTGGCTACCACACTCTCGCTGGGCGCGTACTGATAGGTCTTTTTCACTTTCGCGCCGTTCGCGTTCTTGGTGCTGGCGACCAGAAGGTTGCTGATGTTGACGATGCGCTCCAGTTTGCTCACTCGGTCAAAAAAACCCAGAACGTCGTAATAGCGCCCGTCCACGTCGATCTGGAAGGGCACTTCGGAGTAGTACTGCTGCGATTTCACATCCAGCGCCTTGTAGCGCCGCAGTTCGATTTGCGCCTTCGCGGCTTCGGCGTCCATCATCGTCATGAAGTCGTCGACTTCTTTTTCATCCGGCACGATGCGTTGCTCGATCTCCAGCTGCTGCTTAAGCTCGGCGAGCTGCTGCTCCATCTGCTTGAGCTTGGGCCGGTAGGACTCGAGTTCGTTGTTCTCCCGGATCTTGTCTTCGAGAGCGTGCTGAGCCGCGGTATTTTTCTCGCTCTGGCTCTTGAACACGGTGAAGTACAACGCCCCGGTCAGCACGGCGCCACCGGCGATCACCGCCAGCCACTGCTTGATGCCCGAAAGTTCGCTGAAATTGCTCGCCATAGGTCCGCCCCTTACGACTTGCCTTTCTCGGTGCTGCCCTTTTCGCAGTTCAACATGAACTGGAACGCCTGCATGTCTTTGATGTTTTCGTCCTGATAGGTCTCGTCGATCTCGACCGACTTGAAGAAGCCGGTCTTTTGCAGATTGGCGATCAGATTCGCCACCGCATCGGTCGACAGCGCCGTGCCTTCCAGCTTGACCACGGGGCCGGTGTCGTCCATTTTGCTCAGCCACACTGCTTCGGTGTTGTTGACGGTTTCGCCCAACATGGCCAGCAGGTTGACGGGCCCGGTCTGGTTGGCGCGCAGTCCGTCGATCACGTCGACGCGGCGCTTATAGGCGTTGGCCTGGTTCTGGCGATCCATAAACTTCGCCTTGACGTCAGCCAGTTCGCGATTCTTCTGTTCAGCAGCCTTCATCTGCTTCGCGATCGCCTGGGACTGGTGATCAAGCCGGTACCAGTAACCCAGATTGAACAATCCGGCCAGCACGACCACGACGAGCACTTTCAGCTTGGGCGATCCCATGTCGCCCATTTCCATCGAGGGCATCGCGACGCTTGCGGCGCCGCGCTTGCTTTTGGAAGTTTCGAGCAGGTTGATTTTGATCATAGGGATTCAAAGCTCCTCAGGGCCAAACCCACCGCGACCGCCATCTGGCCCGGATTCTGCTCCACCAGTTCCGCTCCCAGTCCTTCGGCCGGGGGTACCACGCGCTGGAAGGGATTGAACAACTCGACCGGCATCGAGAATTCCTGCCGCAGCGCTTCCACCAGACCGGGCACTTTCGACGACCCTCCGGCGAGATAAATCTTCTCGATGTGCTCGCCGGCGGCGCTGGCGCGGAAGAAGTCGAAGGTTTTCTGGATTTCGAGCACGATGATTTCGGTCACCTGCTGCAGGATGGGCTGCTTGGCGTCTTCGCTGACCGTGCCAACCTTCTTGCCCAGCTTCAGCGCTTCGGCATCGTCGAAGCTCAGATCGAGTTCCTTCTGCAGCGAGTCGGTGTACTGATGTCCGCCGACGCTGACGTCGCGCGGGAACAACGGCGTTGTGCCTTTCACGATGTTGATGTTCATCACGCTGGCGCCCAAGTTCAGCAGCGCCACCACCTGGCCGGGCGCGGGCTGATAGTTGTACTCGTAGCAGTTCTGCAAGGCGAGCGCGTCAATATCGACGATAGCCGGGGTGCGGCCGGCCATCGAGAGCACGTTGGTGTAGTTCAGAATCTTGTCCTTCTTCACCGCGACCAGCAGCACATCCATCTGCGGGCTGCCGACTTCGTCGGAAAGAATCTGGTAATCCAGACTCACATCGGCGAGATCGAAGGGAATGTGTTGCGTCGCCTCTTTCTCGATGGTCTCGGCCAGTTCCTGATCGCTCATCGAAGGCAGCGAGATTTTCTTAACGATCACGGAGTGACCGCTGACGGCGGTGGCCACGGCCTTGGTCTTGATCTGGTTCTCGAGGAACAGCTTCGAGATCGCGCTCGAGACCGTGCCCGAGTCGACGATCATCGAATCGACCACGATGTCGGAAGCCAAGGGCTCCAGACCAAGGTGGGCAACTTCAATCTGCCCGCTCTTTTTCTTGAGCTCGACCGCCTTGATGCTCGAAGAGCCTACATCCAGGCCAACAATCGACTTCGATCCCATTCCAAACATGTGCCCACCTTTTTTCAGGCGCGGGCGGCTTTGCCCGCGTCATGTTTCACTAAATTTGCCCGGCGGCCTTACCCGCCGCCTTGGATTTGCGTTTTGCCTCAGGCTCCATCTCGCTGGACTTTTCTTCCATCCACTGATCGAGCCGGGACTTCTTGAAGCGCCAGCGATTGCCCAGCTTGAAAGCTGGAATCCTCTGCTCGCCAACGTACTTGTACAGCGTGTCCGGACTCACGCCCAGGTACTGCGACGCTTGGCGAATGTTCATCACTTCTCGCGAGTCGGCCATATTTCGTTGTGCTCCGTCCGCCAGTCCGTGTGCCCTGTTCTGGCGCGCTGCTCCGAAGACAATCCCATGGAAAACATCGGCAAATTTCGCTCCGAGGTCTTTCGGTGTCCTGAGCATATATCAGCCCGAAAAAGCCCCGGCTCGAAGCGAATCTGCGTATTTTCCGGGGTTTTTTACCTGTATTTTGGAATCGCAAAAAACGCCGATTTGGAAGACAACTATATGTTGGGTATCCGGCATGAGGTAGACACAATTCCTAGTAGTTGGGGTACGACGCGCCCCCAGTCACCCGCCGTCCGGTAACTGAAGTACTAGGCACGGTACGGAGGTACTACGCCGCCGGGCGAAAGCGCTGACAACAGAAGCCTTTGATTGGAGACGAGCACCAGGCGCGAGAACCCGCGCCCGTAGCAGGTTCCCGGCCGAGACTGGAGAGTGTGAAGGGCGGGTGAAAGCCCGGTGGGAGAACGAAACAGGCCTACTGAGGGCCGCCGGGCATGTTGGGCATTTGCCGGCAATTGTCGGGCTGAGTAAACAGCGAAGCGGCCGGCGCATCGAAACTGACATCTTT
>JASHRE010000015.1 GCA_030037515.1 Candidatus Sulfotelmatobacter sp. | reverse complement strand
AACATGCAGAATTTCGCTCTGCTGCGCCGTCTGGCCACGGTCAAGAAGCCCATCCTGCTGAAGCGAGGGCCGTCCGCGACTGTGAAGGAATGGTTACTCGCGGCTGAGTATCTGCTCGCCGGTGGAAATCATGAGGTAGTTTTGTGTGAGCGCGGAATCAAGACGTTTGAAACTGAAATGCGTAATACCATGGATCTGGCGGCGATCGCACTGGCCCGCGATCTCTCGCATTTGCCCGTCATCGCCGATCCTTCGCATGGCACAGGCAAACAAAGCCTGATCGCGGCGGTTTCTCGCGCAGCAGTCGCAGTGGGCGCCGATGGTCTGATCATCGAGGTTCATCCTTGTCCGGAGCGTGCACTTTCTGATGGACCTCAGTCCTTGGATTTCGCGGGCTTCGCCAGGGTGATGGAGGGTTTATCTGAGCCGCTCCGCCGCACCGCCAAAATCAGTGTGGCGACGGCACAAGCGACTTAAGCCCAAAGGCTATCGCCTTATGAGACGGCACGTTGGACAGCGCTACGCGGCGGCTATGCGCGACTCCGGCGTCGATGAAGTGATTATTCCCGAATAACCAGGGCGGATTGATGACCGGCCGGATGATCGGAAGTGTTATCCGGCCCAGATGGCGATTGAGCAATCGAGTTAGTGAGAGATGCCCGCGCGCTGCTTGATCGTCATGGCGGGATCGCCCCCAGCAAAAACAAACGTCTTCTTCAAGTCCACATCAATGGCCTGGGACTTCGCTTGCAAAATCGATTTGCCGATGGTCGCATCTTTCACGGCGAACACGTTCCCGACTATCAACCCGTCGAGTTTCGTCTGTGTCCGGTTCTTCCGAGCATGGACTGCCTGAATGGATTCTTCCAAGATGTTTACTGCCAGCCTCGCTGTAGACCAGATTGCCGATGAGAGGATTGCCGGCTGCGGCGAGGCCGGCTTAATCCCGACGAGGCCAGCAACGCTACTGCGCCTCCGTTCCGAGCCAACCGGAGTGTAACTCCAAGCGGGGTCGTGGACTTCCCGCACGCTCATGGCTGCCGACCGCCATGACGGTGAAAGCTTCAGCCGGAATCGTTCCCGTTGCCATCGTCGGCATTCCCGGATTCGAAAAGTCCGGGGACCAGTCGTCTGAGGCGGTCGTCAGGCTGCTGCCTGGAAAAATATCGGTCGGCACTGGCTCAAGCTGACGAAACCCAAGAGCATTTGGGATCAAATGAGGCTCGTCCGTTGAGCAATCGATAACGCGGAGCCTTTTTCCAGTTCTGAACTGCGCGGTTCGCAGAAAGTCTCGTATCAGATACGGACTGCGCTCCCCGAATCTTGCATTCGTCAAAGAGATCGGAAACCGGCACCACAACCGACCACTTCTGTTCTGCTGCATGAGCAAGAACCAGCGGCGCAATCGCCCGGGCAATATTGACCACGACGCCCGGTTTGGGCGATGTGGGGGCACGCCGATCTGGGCGAACGTGATCGGTGGACAAACGAAAGAAGACGATATAGAAAGAAATAGAACTGTAAATCTGTCCCTTTGCTCCGGAGACGTTTATCCAGTGCTGAACGAGGAACGCCGTCGTGCCATAATCGATCTGGTCAGCAGTCAGGGCCGGGTTCTTGTCACCGAACTTTCGCATAAGTTCGAAACCTCACAGGTTACGATTCGCAAAGATCTTGAAATCTTGCACGCGCATGGTCTGGTTCATCGGACCCATGGGGGAGCCCTGCCGGCGCGAGAGGGCGCCTTTGAAGATCCGACACTGCGCGAAAAGGAAAAGCTTCATCGTCAGGAAAAAATGCGAATCGCTGAGTGCGCCGCCGGAATGGTGAAGGAAGGTCAGGTATTGATACTCGACTCCGGCACCACGACGACGGCGATTGCCCGCGCCCTGCGCAGTTTTCAGAACCTGACCATCATCACCAATGCCGTGAATATTGCCGCAGAATTGGCCGGAACTGCCGTCGAGGTCATTCTGACTGGAGGCACGCTGCGCAAGAATTCCTTCTCGCTTGTCGGTCCTATCGCCGAGGAGACCTTGCACCGTCTGAGCGCCGATCTGCTTTTTCTCGCCGTCGACGGATTCGATGCGCACTACGGATTGAGCACGCCCAATCTGCTGGAGGCCAAAGTCAATCGCGTTATGGTTGAGGTTTCGAAAAGAATCGTGGCCGTCTGCGACTCCAGCAAGTTCGGGCGCCGCAGCTTATCCCTGATTTCTCCCACCTCCGTGCTTCAGGAAGTCATCACTGACCGTGCCGCTCCGAAATCGGATGTTCGAGCCCTCAAGCAAGCGGCCATCGAGGTGACGCTCGTCTGATGAGTGATGTCTCGAACAGGCCTTCATGGGCGCAACATCAGTCGCATGCCTCAATTTGACGTAACCATTGCCGGGGAACTGAATCTGGACCTCATCCTCTACGGATTGCCGGAGCAGCTTCAGCCTGAACGCGAGCTGCTGGCTGATCGCATGCTGCTCACGCTTGGATCGTCTTCCGCGATCGTTGCTCACAACCTCGCTGCACTGGGGAGTCGCGTCGGATTTCAATCTCGCATCGGCAGCGATCCGTTGGGCCAGATCGCGCTGGAGCGTCTGCAACAAGGCGGCGTTGATGTAACCCGGGTTCGCCGCACCCCGGGGCCAACCACAACAGGACTCACAGTCATTGTGCACCACAACCGCTGGCGCAACATCCTCACTTACATGGGCACAATCGCCGAACTCACATGGGATGACCTTGACCTGGAATCTCTTTCCAATTCTCGCCATTTTCATCTGTCGTCCTATTTCCTACAGCGCGGCCTGCGCCCGCGAATGGCGGAACTGTTGCGATATGTAAAATCGCACGGCCTCACGACTTCTCTCGACACGAATGATGACCCTGACGATTGCTGGGACGACGACTTGCAAGAAGTCTTCCCATTCGTCGATGTGCTGCTGCCGAATGAGCGTGAGGCCTGCAAACTGGCGGGAACCGATGACCTCGAGACAGCGGTTCGCGAGCTCAGTGATCGCGTACCCCTCGTCGTGGTGAAATTGGGAGCCAATGGAGCGATGGCAGTTCGCGGGAAGGAACGGGTCGTCTCGCCGGCGCAACCCGTGACTCCCATCGATACCGTCGGCGCCGGCGACAGTTTCGATGCCGGGTTCCTTCACCAATATATGCGAGGAGCAGATTTGGTGACCTGTTTGACGTCTGGCAATAGTGCCGGAGCATTTTCCACTACTCGTCCGGGCGGCACGGAAGCATTTCGCGATCTCGAACAGTGGCAGAGATTCCGGCAACGCAGATTCTAAAGAATCTCCGTAAGCGTCATCCCCGATAACGACTGCCCCAATCCACCGGCCGGAACCGGCATCCCGCCCGATTGGCTTGCGACCCACGCACCAACCCGATTGGCTGTCTCATTGATCGAATCCAAAGACGATCCCTTTAGATATTCGTGCGTCAAGGCCGCAGTAAATGCATCCCCTGACCCCACAGTGTCGACTACTTTCACGCGGAATCCCGGATGCTCATCCATAAAATCTTGCTCTACCAAAAGACTCCCGCGCGCCCCGCGGGTGATGCAGACCAATCTCAAATCAAAGGCCACCAGCAAAGACCGTGCGGACGACCACTCGTCTCGATGCGGTAATTCGCACAATGTCATGATCTTCGGCAGTTCCTCGTCATTCACCTTGACGATATCCGCCAGCTTCATCGATTCACTCAGAATTTCCGCCGAATAGTACGATTGCCGCAGATTGACATCGAAAACTTTCACAGCTTCGGATGCGGCTTCTAGAAAATTCCGAATCGTTGACCGGCTAGTCGCGGAACGTTGGGCCAGGGATCCAAAGCACACCGCGTCCGCTCCTTTCGCCAATTTCTGCCAGTCCGGCGTCCAGTCCATAAAATCCCAGGCCACGGGATCAGCAATCTCAAATCGCGCCTGACCTTTAGGATCGATCTCAACATTCACAGTTCCAGTCGCATGTTCCGTATCGACCTGCACGTGATCCACGCCGAGCCCAAGCTGTTGCATTCTGTCTAAAGCCTGTTGGCCCCGCGAATCACGTCCCACCCGGCTGGCAACCACCCCCCTATCGCCGAGCAGCAGCGTCATGTACGCAAAATTTGCCGGAGCTCCTCCCAAAGACGCACCACGCGGCAACAAGTCCCAAAGCACCTCGCCCAGCCCGGCAATCACTCTTCGATTCATCGGTAGAAGTTATGAAACCCATGCGAGCCACGCCCAACCGAACGCCAGCGTGATAACGGTGATGGGAAACCCCACGCGAAAATAATCCCAAAAGCCGATGTTCGTATCCGGCTTCGCGCTCTCGACCACGATGATGTTTGCGACGCTACCGGTAATTGTGAGATTGCCTGCCAAAGTCGACGCCATCGCCAACGCCAACCACGCTGTCTGCGGATTTGGAAATGTCGGCGCCATCGACTTCAGTAGCATCACCGCCGGCACGTTGCTCACAATATTGCTCAAAATGGCCACCGCAACCGTGAACGCTCCCAATCGGTGCAGATTCCAGTGTTCTGCGATGTGCAGAAACTCGCTCACGATTCCCGCATTTTCTGCGCCCCCAACGATCAAAAACAAACCGACGAAGAAAACGAGCAGTCCCCAATCTACTTCTTCATACAGCTTTCGCGGATCAATCGTGCGCGTAATTAGCATCGCAGCCGCGCCAAGAGCGGCCGCCATGGCCGGAGGCACGCCTGCAAAAAAACCAATCACGACTCCGGTCACGACCACCGCCGGTTTTGTCAGCCGTGAAAGTTCCAGCGACGGTACGGGAATTCCGTCCACCCCGGCAGCATATTCCTCATGGCGTATATGAAACCAGTGAAGCACCATCCAATCCAGAAGCAACCCAACTACAGCGACCGGGCCGAGATGAATCAGGAAGTCCCGATATCCGATTCTAGAAAATGATCCGATCAGCATGTTCTGCGGATTGCCGGTGATGGTCGCCACGCTGCCGATATTCGATCCCGTAGCGACCGCCAACAAATAGGGCAAAGGCTTGAGCCGCAACTTGCGGGTAATGCTCAACACAAGGGGAACCATCACCAGACACACGATGTAGTTGACAAAAAAGGCCGACAAAACGCCGGATGTAACAATCGTGGCCGGCAGCAGATGCGAAGGCTTCAGCCTGCGCAGCACCATCCCCGCATTCCATCCGAAGAACCCGACGAGATGCAGCGTGCCGACTACCAACATCATCGCAAACAGCAACACGATCGTCGAAAAATCAATGAAGCGCAGTGTGTCTGTCGGTTCAACGATTCGGAGCCCCACCATGCCCACCGCGCCGATGATGGCCGCTCCCGGACGGTCGATTTTCAGCCCGGGGAATTTTCCCAGCGCGAATACCAGATAACTGCCGATGAAAATCACATAGGCCGCGACAATGCGGGCCTCAGAGAGTTTTGCCGGTGAGAGGTGAGTCATTCTTTGACCACCCAGCGTGATGGGAGTCATTCATAGTAACAAAATGCAAAGCCGTCGACTGCACGGAACAGTGAATACAAGCGTTCCCGATGCCCTAATGGTTCGAAGCTCGATAGGAAGGGGAAGTTTCTTGGTTTGGCGGGATCTTCCGACAGTTGAAATACGTATCATCCTTTCCTGACATGTGGTTGAGAAGGAGAAAGACTTTCGCGCGAGCTCTCATCGCGTAATGTTTCGGGAGCCAGATATCGTCCCCCAAAGCGTTTCCCGCATGCCCTTCAATACTTGCGCTTCTCGATTGGGGGCCTGATAGTCCAGGCCGGGGGAAAGCTCTCAGCACATACACTTCCTTGCCGGCTAGTTTCCGCTGCCCCGCCAGCTTGAAGTCGAAGGCCTCGGCCCGCTGTTCCAGGAAAAGGTAATCATGCTTGCGCGACTTCTGATATTTGGCAATGCGTTGCGCCTGTTGCTGTTGGTACTCGTTGCGCCTCTGCTTGACCGTCTCTTCCAGCTTGCGCTGTTGTTCTTCCTGGTCGCTCGGCGAAAGCGGCTTATCCTTGGCCGCAACCAGCCGCTGATAGGGAAAACCCGCGAGCATGAGGTCGTCAAAGGTTTTGCTTCCGCCCTTTGGTTCCCGGTCCGTTCCAGACATGCACCTCGGTCTGGGTTGCAACCGAAGATACAGTCAATACTACGGCGGCCATGAAGGCACACCTTCAACCCTTGAGGCGCACGATGCCCGCTGTAGAGTCCTCCCGGCCTCGGCGATGGCTCGTTCCGGCAGACTTTTGCTCGCGCACGTCGCCCGCACAGATATCGAGCCCACGAGACCAGCGTGCCTACTGATTCACCAGATACGCTTCGATCGCCGGCGTGCTCTCCTCGCCCGAAGACAGAGAAAGCACCCGCACTCTTTGACCTTCGCTCAACCGCTGCAAACTGACTTCGCGGCCGTTTGAAAAACGCATTGCGTCACGAAAACCGATACCGGCTCCGGTTTGCGTAAACGTCACTTCCTGCACGTCGCCCTGCAAGCTGATCTCCCGCTGCAGCAGCGAGGAGATGTCACGCACCGACAAACGAGCTCCCGGCGGAACGCAAACTGCCGTGCATTGCCACATATGCGGTGGATTCAACAGACAGCGGATTCTTTGCATTAATCCCTTCGGCTTGGCCGCCTCGTCAATCAACTTTCCCTCTGCGCTCGAGATCAACCCCATTGCACCAGTCTGAAATTTGTGGCTCACGAGTTCCTCGCCGCTCAGGGCGAGGCGGTTGGGAAGCGCCATTAATGAGTAGTCGCACATCTTCATGTACCTCCGGTTGGAAATTCGAATTCCCCGACTCAGGAAATATGTACCGATAAGATGGTTCCCGGCACGACTAGGGATGCCGTTCGCCGCCTTGTCGCAACACGAAAATTGAAGTCAAATCTCGCTATAGGATAACGGCTTAACTGACTAAGACTTGCACCGGTAAGGCTGAGGAACTGCGGCAGCGTAGCATTCAGTTTTGTGCGGGGGTGTCAGGCAGCGATCCGAATATCATTCCCCTGAAGTGGCGGCTACCTTTGTCGATGTAGTCCAAAAGAGTATCGAATTTCGTCTGGAAGGTGGACCCGTTCCAACGACATTGCGATCCCCGGGTTGGGTAAATCGACGAAACGAATCGTTCCCGCAGCCTTTACTCGCGCTAACGCGCGGAAAGCCCGCGCTCGGCGCGGGAAGGAAGAACTTGGCCGAAGTCCGCTACTTGGTAAGCGACTCCAATTCCGTCGACGCCGAATCCACCAACGCCGCTTCGGATTGCAACACGTGAGCGACACGTGCGATCTCAGTATCCGCTTCCTGCCAATGCCCCAGTTCAATGCCTTCGCGTATCCCGGGCATGGTCTTGGGCGCGTAACCACTATAGATTCCTGGGGCGTAGATCAGATGCTTGTACCAGGGTCGTCCCGGAAGACCCGCTGCGTCTGTCAGAGTCCTCTCCGTCTGGATCAGCTTCGCATTCAGGTCCATTAACTGTCCGTCGCTCCCAGGAAAGCCTGATTCTTGCGCTTTCTTGAATGCCGTCTTGTAACGCCCGGCGCTCTTGCCGAGTGCGTCCAAAGCATTTTCCAGCGGAGCGAAGTTCAAGTGCGGAGGAATTTCCTCTGCCCGGGGTGCGACAGTAGGCTTGCGCGGATCGAATGCAGCTTGAAAGGCCCCCTCCTTTAATTCCTGTTGCCGTTCGCGAGCTTCATCCTGCTTTTGCTCCAGGAGCTTCTGCAAATCCTTCGAGTACTTCTGCATGGTATCGGCGAAATCTGTAAACTCGTACGGCAAAACATCGGCATCCGCCATTCGCATCACGGCCGTGCCGACCGTCTGGGAGAGCGCGACCCCGTATGCGAAGTTCGTATCGGAAAAATGCGTGTACCAATAAAAGTCGTCATAGATGGAGTGATAAATTCCGCCTTCATCTTCTCCGCCGTAACCCAGATTCAGCGACGCCACGCCCAGGTGATCAACAAAGGTGGTGAAATCGGTCCCAGACCCCAGTGCCATCATGCGCAGATCAGACCGCTGCCGCAGTTCCTTTCGTTCCTCATCAGACTTTGCCGCGACAATGTCTGCCAGACGCTCGCGTTCGAACGCCGACAGCTTGCTCTCCGGATCTTCGATGCTTCGGGCCACATCATTCATGAAATGTTCCAGCGAATGCGACCCCTCCATCATGAGGTAACCGCGGCCGTTGCCGTCCGTGTTGATGTAAACCGCGGCGTGCTCCTGCAACTCACGTCCGTGTGTCTCCGCCCACGCGGTCGAGCCTAGCAGCATTGGCTCTTCCCCATCCCAGGCGCAGTAAATGATCGTTCTCTTTGGTTTCCAGCCCTGTTTCAACAATTCGCCAAAACCGCGGGCCTCCTCGAGCAAGGCGACCTGGGCGGAAATCGGATCCTCAGCGCCATTCACCCAGCCGTCGTGATGATTCCCACGCACAATCCACTCATCGCCCTCGGAAGAACCGGCTATTTTGGCGACCACGTCATTTACATCCTTGATGTCCCAGTTCGATTCGACCGCGAGGTGCACCATGGATGCACCCGGGCCGATGTGGTAGGCAATCGGCAATGACCCGCGCCACTCTTCGGGAGCAAGGGGACCATCCAACGCAGCCAGAAGCGGCTGCGCATCGCCGTAGGAAATTGGGAGAGTTGGAATTTTCGAGATACTGGGAGCGTCGCTTACGGTCATTTTCGGCGCATTCGGATCGCCGCGATCTGGCGTCAACGGATCTCCCGGATAATTGGACGCGAAATCCATAACGCTGCCGCGCTGCACGCCCTGTGGCGGGCGCATACTGCCCTTTGGAAAAACGTCGCCCCCAAAATAGCCGTCGTCCCTCGGATCCGAATAAATAATGCACCCGACCGCTCCGTGCTCCGCCGCGATCTTCGGTTTTATCCCTCGCCAAGAGCGGCCATAGCGCGCAATCACGATGGCTCCTTTCACCGAAACCCCAAGCCGTTCCAGCCGATCGTAATCCTCGCGCAAGCCGTAGTTCACATATACCAGGGGTCCCCTTACATCTCCATCGCGGGAGTATGCGTTGTACGTCGGAAGCTGCTCGTCCCGCTGATTCGAAGTTGGATCCTCGGCAATCGCCGGCTCCTCAAGTTTCGCGACGTAGTGCGTCGGCGCCGTTAGTTCCAGCACGCGTCGCTTGGGAGTCGGAAACAGAACCTTGAACGTTTCGATGTGCGCATCGAGCCCCCACTCTTTGAACTTCCCCAGAATCCATTCCGCATTCTGCTTGTCGTACGGCGATCCAACATGATGCGGGCGCGCAGCCAACAACTGCATATATTCGCGCTGTTTCTCCACGCTGGGCAGCGCGCGGAATTTGCCCTCCCAATCGCGCTCCGTGCGCTCATGCGCCGACGAGAATCCATCGAAAGCAGCGCTGTCTGGAGACTGAGGAGAATCCGCGATGGCCGAATTCAAGAATGATCCAAGCACCAGCAATGCAAGAAGTGAGCGTCGCATAGCCCTCCCGGGATTTGTGCCCAAAGAGTATGCCACAAGCCTCGTCCGTTCCCGCAGTCGTAGCGCCTTTTCTCGTTCAGAGGCATCTGATACGCTTTGCCGTTTACAAGGAGCTCGCAGATGTGCATGGATCTTGTCACTCACGAATGGCACTGTGGGTCTTGATTTGTGCCTCAGCGCCCTTTGTTGCGGCCCTGCAAAACAGCATCGTCGGCTTAGGAACAAATCCCCATTCGCGCCGGACACCTGATCGATGGCAGGCGATTTTCTCCAATCAGCCATGCCCTGATTGTCGTCGAACGCGACCACATCGTGAGCGTCACCCCTGCGGGTTCGCCCGCTGACGCCCGCTGGTCGATCTTTCGAATGCAACGGTGCTTCCCGTTTCACCGATGCGCACACGCATGTTTTCCTGATTGCATTTAAAAAGGAGTCAAGATCCTCGGCACCGACGCCGGCGCGAATTGGAAGACCCCAAACGAAACCAAGGAATTCGAGTATTACGTGAACCACGGCCTGACGCCCCGGCAAGTTGTTCGATCGGCAACTATAAGCGCGGCTGAACTGCCCGGCTGGTCCGACAAAATGGGAACCGTTGAGCCCGGGGAATAGGCCGATTTAGTGGCGGGTTCTGGCGATCCGCACAAAGATATTTATTTGCGGTCTTCTTCTGCCAGTATTGGTTTCGGTATTGTCCCTCGTTCCCCAAGCATGAGTTTCCGTCAAATAGGAATGGCGTGACCACACCCACGAACGTTCGCAGCGACCGCGGCACGGTTCCCAGCCGGGACCATTGTTTCTATTTCACATCGTTGCGGAAGACGACAATGGCGAAGATAAGGCGAATATGCTAGCATTCCCTTCGTCACGGCCCGCCGTCCGGAAACGAACCACTTCGAGGTTTTCACGAAAAAGGAACTACAGGAACTGCGATACAACCTTGCGCATCTGAGCCAGCCTGCCGTGAGGGATGCCTACGAAAGGGCGTACTCGGACTGCAGAATGGTTTATGGGAAAATTCCGAGCCCGAAAGCAATGCAGATTTTGGTGCAAGTGTGGCGGCAACTGTGGCAATGGCGGTAGCTTGTCTTGCCCGCTCTGCTGACCCCAAGGGAAAAAATCACGATGATTTACTTGGCTCGTTTCATCTCTTCTCTATCGGTTTCCAATGCGCAACGTTGAGCGGGTTTCTTACGTAGCCCGCTTCTTGCGAGTCTTCTCAACTCTTGTCTAGTGATCTCAAGTTCACTCGCAAGGAGACGACCTTCTTCGATCAGGTGCTCAGTCTCAGCGGTCAATCCCTCGATTATTTCCGAGAGTTGCGGTTCCCAGGACTCAGCACTTTCCATAACCACACCTTCTTTAGGCTGTTAGAAACCGAAATTCTTAGTGACGCGGAATGTTGAACACAGCGTAAGAAGTGGCGATCGCAACGCAAGTTAATTTCTCTTCAGGTTGAGCGGGATGATAGGTCACGCGAATCACTGAAGTCAATCCCCAGTTTGGTCGGAGGATTCAAGGGTTTGAAAAGGCAACGTGCAAGATGGCAAAGCCCTCCTCCGTGGCGGATCATCGGATCGGGTAGCAAAAAAGAAACTCAACGATGCTCTGTTCAGGAACGCTAAAGAGAGCCGGTAAGTCACAGGAGGAAAAACGTCTCGCGATTGCGCAGGATCATAGCACAAGCCAAAACTCGCTGTTCGGCTTTTCTGGCTGCCACTCGCACGGCCCCTTGCTTATTTTGTCCACAAGATTTGCACACCAAAACGCATAATAGCGTTTTCCTTCCTCAATCGCGTGTCCTAAAATCGCGCTTTCGTGCGAGGGTGACGAGATGACGGACTGGCACGACCGCCTGCATCAGTTGTGTGCGCAAATCACAAGCGAAAACGATCCTGAGCTAATCTGCAACGCGATCACTGAAATAGACGATATCCTCGGCTCGATTTTGTCCGAAATCGGTTCGATTATGTCCGAAATTGATTGGGCAATGCGTTCGCTAAATCTGCGAGCGGTGAACCAGACGGCCATGAATGCAATCGATAGGCTGCGGTCCCGACGCCCGAAAACTACCCTCTATCACTACACTTCGGCAGCAGGACTATTGGGCATTGTTGAAAGCAAGTCATTGTGGACTTCGAGCATTCACCACTTGAATGACGCTTCCGAATACTCCTACGCCGGTGCGATAGCCAGAGAGTTTGCCGCACGTTCTCTGAATGCGGATGCAGACCACCCGTGGAGAGATTGTTTCCTCGAGTTGCTTGAGATTTCCGACAGGATGCTCGGGGACGCAATGGTCTATGTTGCTTCTCTGTCGGAAGCTGGAGACAGGCTCAGCCAATGGCGCGGGTACTGTCCGAGTGGTGGCGGCTTTAGTGTAGGCTTCGCTCCCGAACTGATTACTCAGTTGGCATGGAGGCAGGGCTATGAACTTCTAAAATGTGAATACGACGTGAAGGAGCAGGCGGCAATCTGCGAAGAACTGGTTTCCGAGGGTTGCCGCATAGCGAAACAACGAGAAGCGGAAGAAGACCCGGCGTTTCGGCGCGAACCCGCTGGAATTTGGCGCGGCTTATACAAACCCTTGATGCGGTTCGCTCCCGCCATCAAGAATCCGCTATTCGTAGAGGAACAGGAGTGGAGACTTATCCGAGGCCCATTTGAAGGCCCAGATAGAACGCTGCGCTTCCGACCCGGCAAGTATGCTCCGATTCCCTATCGAGAGTTTGAACTGGTCAATCCCCTGCTTGATGGCCCTGAGACAAGCCGGTTAGAAATTGAAGAGTTGATTGTTGGGCCCAATCCCGACCCAGAGCACGCTATTGATGCGATAGAGTGCCTTTTCGCGGCTCGTGGTGTCAATTGCAAAAAAATATCCATCTACTCTGGCACTTTGCGAAACTAGAGGGTCAGTCAGTGGCGAATAGCTCAAATCTTGTCCGTCGCAATAGAGCGGATCGAATGCAACAAACCCCGGCTCGCCCCGTCGGAAAAGAAACGCTTTGAAGTCGGGCTTCGCGTGATCGTCACAGCGCCACAACCTAACCGTCCCAGCACGGCCCTCGTCGCTTCGACTTCGGACCCGATGCAATCGTTCAGAATGCGGAAGATTTGAACTCGTTCCCGTTGCGGGCAATCGGCTTGCATCGTCCGTGCTCGACACGCCCGACCGCCCGGAATCCATCCAACTTGATTTCGAACAACCAACCGGGATGGCCGAATGGCCCAGTTTTCGGTCAAGTGTTAGCGGCTGGAAGACAGGACGCGACACAAACGACAGTATGGCCCTGTACCTCACGGTTTATACGGTATGGAACGTATCGAACGCGGCAGGATTGAGATGCTAAAGTTCGGTCGGCGTCACTAGTCCTCTACTCCTTCAAGAAAATCCAACCTGAGAGGACCTTCATGAGCAAAATCCGAGCGGCAATTGAAACGAACGGTAGCCGGTGACCAATCAGGTGTTGTCATGAACGCAGCCATCCACTTTCCCATCAACTGCAAAGAGGTTTTGTGCCGTGTGCTACTGATCGGACCGAGTCCGCAGCTGAGCAAAGCTCTGGACGAGGCCCTGGATTCGCGGGGTTGTGTTTTTCGGCACGCGTCTGGTAGCGCCGACACCCTCCGTCACCTGAGACGAGCACCATATGATGTGGTTATCACTGATCCAGGGACCAGCATCGATGAAGACTTGGCATTACTGTCTGAAATGCAAGCAGTTCGGCCCGGGGTTGCGATGATCGTGTTGGCACCGGAAAGCACTCCAGAAGAAATCATTGCCGCATTGCGTGCCCGTGTGTTCTTGGTACAGGGTCGTCCCTTCAACGTTGACGAGATTGCGGAATATGCCGTGCGCGCAGCTTCCGCGGTGGACTCGGTGTCAGGGATCGAAGTGTTGTCCGCACAGCGCGACTGGGTGTCGTTGCGTGCAAATTGCGACAAGTTGACCGCGGAACGGGTGATTGGCTTCCTAACTCAGTTGCAGACCAGGCTCACAGAATGGCCACGAGAACAGCTTATGTTCGCCTTTCGGGAGATCCTGATGAATGCGATAGAACACGGTGCTGAGTTTCATCCCTCAAAAGTCGTCGAGGTCATTGCGGTGCATACTCAAAGGGCTATCGTGTTTTACGTGAGAGATCCGGGTTCTGGTTTCAAGTGGGATGAGATCCCCCATGCCGCGGTATCCAATCCGTCGGGATCCCCGATAGCGCATTTGGAAGTGCGTGAAGCCATGGGGATGCGGCCCGGCGGATTCGGTATTTTGACTGCTAGGGGAATTGTCGATGAGTTGATCTATAGCGAACTGGGGAACGAAGTCCTGCTCATCAAACATACTTCGTAGAGAATCAGCCGACGTAAGAGAACATCAAGGAAATGGAAAAAGGCGGCGCGAAACGAGACGAAGTATCCGATCCCGCGAGAAACATGTCAGCCAGTGGCCGCTTCGGGGTGAGGATCGAATGACTCCACCGCCTCATCAGCAGAGTCGTAGACCTCGAATAACCGATCCACCCTCGCGATCGCCAAAACTTGTCGAGTTTTCGGACCTAAGGCAGCTAGTTTGATTTGTGCTCCATGGTGATGTGCTGAGATCAGCGATGCGACCAGTACTCCCAGACCGCTGCTGTCGATGTATTCGGTCCAAGCGAAATTCAGGACGATTCGTTGGGTTGTCTTAAGCAAGTCGAGGACTACCCGCCTTAGCTCGTCTGCTTCTTCCCCAAAGACAATCCGCCCACGGCACCGAACGACCGTTATGTCTGCAATTCGAGAGACGTCCAGGTTTAGAGTCATGGGGGACCTCCGGTTCGTCCTGTCGCGTACTAACCCCGCGGCAGCGATACCGCAACCAGTATAAGTCCGGCCCGTCAAATCGATTGCGGTCTAGAAATCGATCTGGCTCCTCCACCAAAGCCCGCTGACGATTGGAGCAACGTCTCGATTACTTTCATCTTTCGATCGCTTTCAAAGTGGACTGAATCGAAAGAAGACGAAATTGGAAAGCTTTACGCAGGCAACCGCGGTGCACCTGGCATGCAAATTTCCGACGCAATTCACCCCGTTTAGACCATTCGGATAAAGCTGGTAAATGGCCGAAATGGACACCCTGTGGCGCACAGTTGCGTCAATGTAGGCGTTGATCGCCTTGAGCAGCGTCATATGTCCAACGGATGAGGATGGCGTCGCGCAAGAAAGACACCCGCGCGAAGCCATCGGTGACGGGGCCTAGCTAAGTACTCAATTTAGTAAATATATTAACGTATAATTTGCTTGGGCTGCAAGGCCTTGGCCTGGCATCTTGTTGGCAAGGTGGATACCGATGCCAAGATCAAGCCCATATACCATCAAGCTTTCGTCTGCCGAGGAATCCGAGTTGCACCGACGAGCCTCAAAATATACGTTACCGTATTTTCAGGTCCAACGGGCCAAAATGATCCTTTACGCCGCCCAAGGCATGTCCAACGACCAGATCGCCAACTGCCTCGATACCCGCCGTGAAGTGGTCTCGCTTTGGCGCAAGCGCTTCTTTACCGACCGCCTCGCCGGGTTGCAAGAACGGGATCGCCCGGGTCGCCCCCGGACTTTTCCCCCCAGAACTCGTCGTACAAGTTAAGGCCCTTGCCTGCGAGCTGCCAGCGAAATACGACTTGCCTTTATCGCGTTGGAGCACTCAGGATCTGGTTCAGCAAGTCCAACAGAGCGGCTGGGTGGCGTCCATCAGCGGCAGCACGTTGTGGCGCTGGTTGCATGAAGACGCCATCCGGCCCTGGTATCACCGTAGTTGGATCTTCCCCCGCGATCCCGAGTTCACTACCAAGGCGGGCCGAGTGCTTGATTTGTACGCTCGCCAGTGGCAAGGCAAGGCCTTAAAGGATGATGAATTCGTCATCTCTGCCGACGAAAAAACCAGCATTCAGGCTCGTCGCCGCAAACATGCAACCCGGAAGTGCCGGCCGCATACTCCCATGCGGGTCGAGCACGAATACACCCGCTGCGGCGCCTGGACCTATATTGCGGCCTTGGACGTCCATCACGCCAGAATCTTCGGTCGCTGCGAAGCCAAGAATGGCATCGATCCGTTTGATCGCCTCGTCGAGCAGGTCATGACCCGACCGCCCTACCATGATGCCCGCCGTGTGTTCTGGATCGTAGATAATTGCTCGGCTCACCGCGGCGTCAGAGCTGTCGAACGTCTGCGCGACCGCTACTCTCACCTCACCCTCGTACATGCTCCCGTTCATGCCAGCTGGCTCAACCAGATCGAGATTTATTTCTCGATCGTGCAGCGCAAGGTGCTAACCCCTAACGACTTCCCGGACTTTAACTCCGTCGCCGAACGCCTCCTCAATTTTCAGTCCTACTGGGAGGACAAGGCTAAAGCTAAACCTTTCCAGTGGAAATTTACTCGCAAGGATCTTGCAGAGCTTCTGGCTAAGACAGGCACCCCTTGCTGCCCCCAAGAACCCAAAAAATACGTTAGTGAACTTCTGAACTAGAGGACTTAGTTAAGTTCCTCATGATCCTTGGCTCACAACCGGATCATGAAAAGTGCGGCGCCCTGGAATCAACAAGTTACGGCTATTTTCGAGGGGGCTAGCAAAGCGGAACATGTACTTGTGTGTCGATTTCCACAGCCTGACCGCAAGTAGAGTTCGCTGCACAACTCCAAAGACTATGACACATCACCAGCCGGGTGAGGACTCCTTCCAGCCCACCCGGCCTTTTCGTCTCTAACTGGGGGCTTTATCGTCCGAATGGAATTTCGCCTCCACGGGCGATTATCTGCGTTTGACCCATCCAGACAGGGGGCGCCGCGAGCCGCGGCAATCCACAAAGCGGGCCGATATTTGCTAACATGAAAGAGAGGCCCACGCCCTTGAGTCTGAACAACGTGCCCAATCGGCAAATTTTGCGTGCTCAATGCTTGCGTTCGCGGGAAGCCTGAAGACGAGAACGAAGATCACTACTACCAGCGTGGGGCGCGTCCCGCGTGGCACGGCTGGCATGCATTCCGGCGCGGGCTGGCGACGAATTTGCACATTTTGGGCTTATCGGACAAAACGGTTCAAGGGATTCTGAGGCACGCGAACGTGCAGGTGACGATGAACAGTCACGTTAAGAGTCTCGACTCGCAAAGCGTTTTGGCCAGTGCGTCAGCTTGAATCGCTTGTTGATGTGAAACTGCTCTCAGCGAATTCAGGGAGCGAGTTTTGAAATTGTGCAAGTGCTGCGCAACCGATTTTGTGAGCTGTTTCGAGTAAGTGATGGAATTGCTGTAGGATGGGCGCGTAG
>JASHRE010000176.1 GCA_030037515.1 Candidatus Sulfotelmatobacter sp. | reverse complement strand
ATATTGCTCCGCTGACGATCTTCGCTGCGGGAACGGAACAATACGCACACAACACCCAGTCGAGCTGTTTGGTCAAGATTGGCTTGAATGGGAGCTGAACGCTAACAGCGAACCAACTGGGGAGTTCGCAAATTCAGGCGATCACAACAAGGGATCTAGCCGATGAACGGGATGGAATTTGTCCCAACGCGTCACAGAATTGCTAGGATTAGGGATATCTGGGGAGAACGGGGAGTAAATCGGTGGCGTCATCTCAGAACTCACAAAAACGACATTTGTTACTTGGCACCGTCTCGTTCACGGTTTGCTTTGCGGCGTGGGGCTTGATCAGCGCGTTCGCTCCCAGTTTCCGCCAAAGATTCCACCTCTCGGCTACGCAAACGGCATTCCTTGTTGCCGTACCAGTTCTTCTTGGGGCTCTCGCACGGCTACCCATCGGCATGCTTGCCGATCGTTTCGGAGGTCGCGTTGTATTTACGACCTTGATGTTCTTTATTGCCGCTCCCGTAGCGTTGGTTCCCTCTACGAATACCTACCAAAACCTTCTGGTCGTCGCATTTCTGCTAGGAATGGCGGGTTCCTCTTTCGCGGTTGGCGTTGGGTATGTTTCTCGATGGTATTCGATGGAAAACCAAGGCAGCGCTCTCGGCGTATACGGCCTAGGAAATATCGGTCAATCTGCCGCAGTGTTTCTTGGGCCGCTTGCGGCGGCCGCCCTCGGGTTCCGGACGGTTTATTTCGCCATGTCAATAATCTTGCTCGTTTGGGCAGCGGTGTTTCTTGTTTTCGCACGAGACGCTACCCAAACGGCGCGTCCGAAGGGCCTCTCCGAGATGCTCGGCGTGCTCGCTCGCGAACCATTGGCATGGACACTCGCGGCTTTCTACTTTCTGACATTCGGCGGATTCGTCGCCTTCTCGATCTATCTGCCTACACTATTGCGCGACCAGTTTGGTCTGAAGCCGGCTGACGCTGGCTTCCGCACCGCGGGGTTCGTCGTACTTGCAACCCTGTGCCGCCCGCTTGGTGGATGGCTCTCTGACCGAATCGGAGGATCAAGAGTCCTCTCGTGGATTTTGCCCGCCGTAGCAACTTTCGGATTGCTCCTCGGTGTGGAATCGATGCTTCCATTCACTGTCGGCGCTCTGGGATGCGCAGCGCTATTGGGCATCGGAAACGGCGCTGTGTTCCAGCTTGTGCCGCGCTACTTCCCAAATCAGCGAGCGACGGTCACAGGGTTGGTCGGAGCAATGGGTGGTATGGGAGGTTTTTTTCCTCCGCTTCTGCTCGGCGTGTTTCGCGACAAACTCGGAATTGTCTGGCCAGGATTCTTGCTTTTATCGTTAGTCACGTGCCTGCTCTGGTGGCTCAACGCAAGAGTGTTCTTGCCGCGAGAAGATGAACTACAAGCAAAACTGCCTGCCGATGTCATTCGTACAGCCGACAAGGTGAGAGCCTGCGCATGGGCCACCTTGTGGACCAGCGTTCTCGTGGCCGCAATCGTGCTCGGCTCCCGCAATCTTCAGAACTTCGACCCCGCGCTCGTGATCTATACCTTCGCGATCATCTTTGCAACCTGGGGTGTGGTGTACCACTATTCGGTTTGGATTCGCAAACCGCCAACGCGTGTCTACTGGCAGCGCGGTTGGGAGCTGTTCAAAGAACGCGGAGCATTGAGAAGTCTCAGCCGGATCGCGCGACTTATCGGAACCCACCTTTTGTCTCAAACTTTTATCGCAAAGCGATCCTCCCTGCGATGGGCGATGCACCAGTTGATCTTCTGGGGCTGCGTGTTGGCGGCCGCGATTACGTTCCCACTTGTTTTCGGATGGATCCACTTCACCAGCGCGCCGAATGACCAAAGTGTTTACGTTACCTACCTCTTCGGTTATCCCGCAGGTCATTTCCACTTGCATACGGTGACGGCATTGTTGCTATTCCATGGACTGGATATCGCAGCATTCCTGGTGCTTTGTGGAATTGGATTATCTCTGTGGCGCAGAATGCGTGATGAAGGTGCGCGGGCCGTACAGACGCTGGCGATGGATTTCTGGCCACTGATTCTCCTTTTCGCGATCTCGATTACGGGTTTGGCGCTGACCGTATCTCAGGAGTGGCTGGGAGGAAGTTTCTACGATTTCATCGCGATTCTGCATGCTATCACAGTGATCGCGGCGTTGCTCTATCTGCCTTTCGGCAAGTTTTTCCACATCTTCCAGCGGCCTGCACAACTAGGCGTAAAGCTTTATCAGCAGGCAGGTGCGGAAGATAGCGGAGCAATCTGCGCCCGCTGCGGAGAACGTTACGCGTCGCGGATGCATGTTGAGGACCTCAAAAAAGTTCTGCCACAGGTCGGCTTTAACTATTCAATGTCCGGTCCGGTCAGCAATTGGCAGGAGCTGTGTCCTCCTTGCAAACGCAAATCAATCTCAATGGCGCAATTGAGACTCAAAGAGGAAGCGAATGGCTAAGGCCCCCGTTTCGGAAGAGGCGCTGAAGGAGCAGTTTGGGCCTCATCTCAATTATGTTCCACCCGGCGGATGGAAAGACGAGTCAATCCACCCGGCCGAGAAATTGGTCAAGACGCATTGCTGCTTCTGCGGACAACAGTGTGGCATTCAATTGAAGGTTCGAAAGAATCGCATTATCGGCTTTGAGCCATGGGAAGATTTCCCGTTCAACCACGGCATGCTTTGTCCAAAAGGCGTCAAGCGATATATGCAGAGTGGTCATCCAGACCGATTGCTTGCTCCGATGATGCGTCGCACGGATGGCTTCCAACCTGCGACGTGGGATGAGTGCCTCGACTTTACCGTTGGCCGTATTCGTGACATCCAGGGCAAGTATGGAAAAGACGCCTTTGCAGTTTACGGTGGTGCCTCGCTCTCGACGGAAAAATCCTACCTGCTTGGCAAGTTCGCCCGCGTCGCCCTTGGCACGCGGCACATCGATTACAACGGCCGTTTGTGCATGGTTTCGGCGGGAACTGCCTACAAGCTGGCGTTCGGAATCGACCGCAGCACGATTCCATGGAGCGAGATTCCAAAGGCTGAAGTCCTTTTTGTCATTGGCGCCAATGTCGGCGAGTGCGCTCCCATCACGACCGACTACATCTGGCAGTGCCGTGACAATGGTGGACGCTTGATCGTGGCCGATCCGCGTATGACACCGATCACGCGTAACGCAGATCTGTACCTTCCGCTACGTCCTGGCACCGATCTTGCTTTGCTGCTGGGGATGCTGCACGTAATCCTGCATGATGGTCTCGAAGACCGCGAATTCATCAGCAGATACACGACCGGCTTCGAAGATGTAGCGGCTGACGCGAAGCAGTGGGACCCACGCCGATCGGCCGAGATGACGGGAGTGCCTCCGGAAGCAATCGAAAAAGCTGCACGCTGGATCGGGAAGTCTAAGCGCGCGATCCTCATGCACGCTCGCGGTCTGGAACATCAATCAAAGGGTGTCGAAAACTGCTCTGCGATAGTGAATATCGCCCTCGCCACAGGAAACATTGGGCGCGAAGGTTCGGGCCCAACAATGATTACCGGCCAAGGCAATGGCCAAGGTGGGAGGGAGCACGGGCAGAAGTGTGATCAGTTGCCAGGTCAACGCTCTCTTACCGACCCCGCCGCCCGCGAATACGTGGCTGGAATCTGGGGCATTCGTCCTGAAGAGCTACCTCAGCCCGGCTACAGCGCACAAGAGATCATGAATGCGATTCATAGCGGAGAGATCAGAGGCCTGCTATCGATGTGCTTCAATCCGCTGGTTTCGCTTCCAGATGCAAACTTCACGCGCGAGGCTCTCTCCAAGCTGGAGTTTTTAGGAGTCGTTGATTTCTTCATGTCCGAAACCGCTCACCATGCTGATGTCGTGCTTGCCGGGAGCTTGCATGAAGAAGAAGACGGTTTAGGCTGCAGCGCCGAAGGTCGCGTCATCCATTGGCAGAAAAGCATTGATCCACCGGGCCAGGCGCGATGCGACTCCGACATCATCATTGATATCGCGCACCGTTTGGGAAGGGGGCAATACTTTCCATTCAAAAGCCCAGCGGACATTCTGGAAGAGCTTCGCGTCGCATCTCGGGGCGGTGTGGCCGACTACTACGGCATAACCTACGAGCGGATCGACAAGGAAAAAGGAATTTTCTGGCCTTGTCCCGATCTCAAGCATCCTGGCACGCCAATTCTGTTCGCCGACAAGAGGTTCTATACGCATGATGGCAAGGCGCACTTCAACAAAACAGAATGGCGGCCAAGCGGCGATCCGATCGACCAAGAATATCCTCTCTATCTGACGACGGGACGCGTCGTCAGCCAATATTTGTCAGGAACACAAACCCGGCGAATTGGGGCCTTAGTCGACCAATATCCGGAGCCACGAGCGGAGCTTCACCCCCGCCTCGCCCAGCAGCTCAATATAAAGGATGGGGATTGGGTAACAGTTACCACGCGCCGCGACGATGTCACGGTTCGCGCAATGGTGGTGAAGACGATTCGCCCCGACACAGTATTCATCCCCTATCACTGGGCCGGCATACGCAGTGCCAATCGTCTGACTCATCGAACGCTCGACCCACGCAGCAAGATTCCTGAGTTCAAGGTTTCAGCCTGCAGAATTAAGCATGCGACAAATCCGGATACATCACCAGACGATCGAGAAGCACACCATAACGACGCGCCCAGAGGAGGCGCCTAGTGTTCGGGTACGAGTTCTACATCGACCCTTCGCGCTGCATCGGATGCCGCTCTTGTTTGCAAGCCTGCGAAGAATGCGAGACGCATCGCGGAAAGTCGATGATCAACTTCGATTTCATCGAGCGTCGCGAGAGCATCACCTCTGCCGCTTACGTCTGCTGGCACTGCGACGAGCCCACCTGTGCTCAGGTGTGTCCCGCGGATGCCATCAAGAAAGGCGACGACGGAATTGTCCACTCGTCTTTGAAACCCCGTTGCATTGCGTGCAGCAACTGCGTGCTGGCGTGTCCCTTCGGGATCCCCAAGATGATGGAACCCGAGCAGCAAATGATGAAATGCGATATGTGCTACGACCGGACGTCTGTGGGCAAGCGACCAATGTGCGCCACCGTGTGCCCTAGCCAAGCGCTTGCGTACATACGGCCGGAAGAAATTGCCAGGCGTAAGGAGAAGCCTACGAACATCTTTTACTTCGGTGAACAAAAGATCACAACTAAGGTTTTCATGATGGCCCCCGCCGAGCGGGATGCGATTGCTTTAGACGTCGTTGACTATATGTGGGAGGAGAAGCATGAACTGGCTGTGGCGATCGAGTAGCGAACCGCTTTGGAAGGAAGAGTTTTCGGTTCGAACAGCAGACGAGCGCTACGTCACCCGCCGGCAGCTGACGAAGTTTCTGGTGCTGACAAGCCTTGGAATGTTCGTCGGCAACCTATGGATTCTGGTCAAGTCGCTGTTTTATAAGGCTCCGATATATCCGCAACAGTCGGTCGCTCGTGTGGGAGAAATTCCAGTGGGAAGCGTGAAGTTGTTCACTTACCCCACCAAGGACGACCACTGCATTTTGGTACGTACAGCAGAGAATGAGCACGTCAGCTACAGCCAAAAATGCACGCATCTATCCTGTGCCGTCTACTATTCACAGGAAAGTAACCGGCTTGAATGTCCCTGCCACAAGGGATTTTTTTCCATAGCAGATGGTTCGGTTCTTCAGGGCCCTCCCTCACGGCCTCTGCCCAGAATCGTTCTTGAAAAGCGCGGCGACGAGATCATAGCCGTGGACATTAAGGTGTAATAGCATGCCTGGACAAGCTGAACTGCCGCCCAAAACCCGTGGCTTGACTGCAATCGCGGGCGCCATGTCGCTCATCGCCGTATTGTTGATCGTGCAAATCTGGCTATTGAGCGCGGCCTTGGAGTCCTTTCTAGCTGGCAAACGGAGCAGCGTATTGCCGGCGGCGATTTTCTCAGGACTAATGTTCCTGATTTGCTTCGGCCTCTACCTCTTTGTCGATCGTGTCGACTCGGACGTGCGGAACTCCGATCGAGAGCGATAACACCGTTTTGAAGGGTGGACGCGAGCTTAGGGAACGCAATCAAGAACTGGAAGGACAAATGGCGAAGGTGTCGCGTGTCGGTCGGCGTGAGGAATTAGATTTTGCTGAGGAGGCGCGAACTTGGGCAGGGACGTGGATCAGCGACAAGCTCCCGCGCAACGGGGACTAATTTGTCGTATTGGTATAGTTCATTCGGACACCGTTGATACGGTTTGAACGCAAGACTCCATCCGGAATTAGGAGCAAGGTGCAATGAGGTACGGCGACTTCGCGCGGAGAGTCCTCCCCGCGCCGAGCGAGATCGTGTTTCTGGGATCGGATGCCGTGCAGTTCATCTTTGTGGCGATCTCTGATGTCGGCAACGCGCTTCGCAAGTTCCGACTCGAACCGGAGCCAGTCGCTTTGCTGGTCGGCTTTGTGTTTTTCGAGAAGCATTCGGAATGTTTCTTCTGCGGACAATTGGGCAACGCGAGCGAGGTCCCGCACTCCGAGTCGCTCTAATACGTCGCTGCGTTCAAGCCTGCCCTCACCAAGGCAAAGCGGACACTCGATTGTTGTCAGCGACGGAATGACGGCTTTTTTGTCGGACACTGCTTCCTCCCTCTAATGAGGATCAACTTCGGAGGTGGAGTAACTGCGGTTTCCTTTTCTTGTTTGTTGGGTCGCTCGGTTAGATTGGCAACTGGAATCGGCCCCAGATTCGACCGAAGCAGCGAGATTGCGGCCCAGCGTGAGGGAACGTGTAATCCAGTTCTGCGGTGAGCAAGTCGGATCAGCGTCACGGTATGGATACCGTGAAACTGTCTGAGGGACGACAAGTAACTGATCGCCTCGTCCCTGATCTTCAGCAGAAACCGATTCCGAGATTCCTTCATCGTGCGCTTGTGTTCTCCCCTGCTGTTCTACCAATCTGAAGCGAAAAATCGCTAGGAAATCCGAAATAAATTTGAAGACGCGGCACTATCGTCACGGCGCTTGTCCCACTTCGGTGTAGTTACTCCGAATTTATTTCCAAATTCCTAGAGATTTTCCGATTGCGATTGGTAGAACAGAAGTGCGGAGTGAATTAGTGCACGACGACTACGGCGGGGAATCATAAATCAGCGTGCAGGACCTCATCGAGGCACAACGCAAGCTCTCGATTTCTGGGAATCGCTTCGAGCGGGTGGTGGGTTCGGTTCTAGTGGCTGGGCTGCTCAAGGAAAGACTCTCGGCATTGTCCGATCCCGAAGTTGGGAAGTTGATGTTCGATTACGTCTGGAAGGACATGAACATTTTCACCCCGGAACTAACGATCTGCGAGGTCGCTACAGAACGGCTTCTCGAAGGTTCTGCCCAATCTGATGAAAACAAGAAACTAGGAGGCTACTGATGAAAAGGGTCGCCCTGTATGTCCGCGTTTCCACCGTTGACCAACACCCTGAGACGCAGTTGCACGATCTGCGACAGTTCGCCGCGCATCGCGGACTCCAAATAGTCGGGGAATATGTCGATGATGGATTGTGCGGAGCGCGAGCACGACGGCCTGAACTCGACCGCATGATGGACGACGCACGGCGGCACAAGTTTGACGTGGTGCTCGTGTGGGCATGTGACAGGCTGGCGAGGTCAACGAAACACCTGTTGCAGACCATCGACGAACTCAATGGGATGGGCATTCAGTTCCTTAGCCAGCGGGAGGCAATCGACACCGAGGGGCCGCTGGGCAGAGCCATCATAGTAATCGTCTCCGCAATGGCAGAACTTGAGCGGTGCATCATCATCGAGCGGGTCAGGGCAGGGATGCGTCGAGCACGATTGGAAGGTCGGCAGATCGGAAGAGCGCGGCTGGATGTTGACCGTCAGCAGGT
>JASHRE010000175.1 GCA_030037515.1 Candidatus Sulfotelmatobacter sp. | reverse complement strand
ACAAAAGACCCAACCCACTGCTCAAATCCTTCGGCCAAATCCTTTCTCTCGCCGGTTTTGCGGTCGTAGAGCATCAGGCGGAAGCGGTCGCTCTCGTATCCCGGGCGCTGCTGGGCGCGGTAGGCGATGTAACGTCCATCGGGCGAATAGAGCGGCGACGAATCGCTCGCCGGATTGTCGGCGGTGATGTTTTTCGCTTGCCCTCCGGTTACTGGGACGATCCATAAATCATTGTTGGTCGAAGCCGCCGGATTCTTGTCGTGATTCGACGTGTAGCAAATTTCTTTCCCATCAGGCGAGAAGGCATAGTCATCCTGCCCGCCGAGAGAGAAGACCGGAGCATCGTAGTCGCCGGGCGTGAGGTCGCGAGGCGTAGCTCCAATTTGATTTTGACGGTCTTGAAAAACCGCGGAGCTCACGACGAAAATGTGGCTGCGCTTACCCTCCCGATAGGCGTTCCAGTGGCGGTAGAGCAGATGAGTGAAGATTTGCGCCTTGACCTTCGACTGCTCGGCTTCCTTCAGCTTTTTCGCGTTGCATACCTCTTCGTCGGCGGGCGAAGCGTCGCAGTCGGGATAAACATCCGATGTAAACAAAATATTATGCCCATCCGGGGACCACAACTCTCCGCTCGCCTCTGTCGCAATGTCAGTTAACTTGTGCACTCCCGTTACGGTTCCCGCCGCGCCGTCAAAATCCGCGATCCAAACCTGCGAACCACCCTCTTTTGTCGATAAGAACGCAAACCGCTTTCCATCGGGCGCCCAGCGCGGACGATCCGCATCCTGATCGGCGATGGTCTCGCGCTCCCATGGCATTCCGCGTTCGCCGGAGGCGGACGAGGCATCACGCGCCGGCACGATCCACACGTGGGGCGTCTTCGTGTTGGCCGCGAGATCGACGTCGACCACGCTGAAGATCACCCACTTCCCGTCCGGTGATACCTGCGGATCGCCGACGCGCTTGAGCCTCATCATGTCTTCGAATGTGAAAGGGTGTTTGGCCTGAGCGATCGCGCTGAAACTTAGCACGGGTACAAGCAACAGGAGAAGAAGACGGCGCATGAGAAGGGCCCTCCGAAGCTACGCCACGAACAAACGGATGAGTATACGCTTCGCGCGCGCGACCGATCCTCGTTGCACCAATTTTCAGCTGGCACAATTTGGCGCACTCCATTCCGCGCTCCCGAAGCGGCAGCAACTCGGCCATTGCGCCTGCCCACTCCGGCAACCTCTTCCGATGCAAGGCATCCTAGTAGACGGCAGAACTGCAGCACCCTACCCTCCAGCCTCGCTGAGCGGAGAGGGGTTGGGGGGAGGGTCGCCGCGGTTGCTGCCAACACCTTTTTGGGGCGGAAAACGCCGGCCGCCCAGCGCGCATCACACCTGTCAGATTCCTTCTACATCCGATAAACTAGGAACAATGAAACCCGTCATCCACCGTCTGCTGTGTTGGCTGCCGCTTCTTGTGTGCGCGCTCGTCGTCGAGCCCGCATTTTCTCAGGAAGGCCCACTCGAAAGCACTCAGCCGCAAGGCATTGCGCCTGATGAAATCATCAAGCGCTTTGCCCAGAAGGAAACAGAGTTCGCCAAGGCGCGCGATCAATACACCTATCGACAGGACGTCAAGGTGCAGACGGTCGACGGCGATACCGTCGATGGCGAGTACCACGAAGTCTTCGACGTCATGTTCAACGACCAGGGCCACCGTATGGAGAATGTGGTCTTCGCGCCGCAGTCGAGTCTGCAAAAGATCTATATGTCGCAGGAGGACATGCAAGATATCCGGCACATGCTGCCCTTCGTTCTGACTGAAGACGAGCTCCCGGAATACAACATCCTCTACGTCGGCCAGCAACAGGAAGATGAACTGCACTGCTACGTCTTCGATATCGCTCCCAAGAAGATCGAAGGCAAGAAGCGATATTTCCAGGGACGCGTGTGGGTCGACGATCACGATCTGCAGATTGTCAAGACCTACGGCAAAACCGTTCCCGACCTGTGCGGGGGAAAACCGTGCAACGAGGTGAAGCACCACACCGACAACGAAAATCTGTTTCCGAAATTTACCACCTGGCGGCAGCAGATTGACGGCCAGTACTGGTTCCCCGTCTACACCAAGGCCGATGACGAACTCCACTTCAAACTTGAAGACGTGCACATCCGTGAAATCGTCAAGTATGAAGACTACAAGCGGTACGGTACGAACGTAAAGATCTTGTATCAGGGGAAAGAAATCCCGAAGGGCGAAAAGCCGCCGGACCAGCAACAGCCACAGCAGCCACAGCAGCCACAGCAACAGCCGCCGAATCAGAATCCCAATTCACCGCAGCAGTGAAGCGGGTCAATGCCGGCAGCGCGAGAGCAGTTCCCATGCGCCTATACCACGGCGTCATTCCGGGCGCGCCACGCGATCGCTAAAACTGTTCGACACGTTCCTGACCTGCGGCGGTGAGTCGAGTCCGGCACCAGTTGCCCGCCCGATCGGGCGACTCCAATCCGGTAAAGACCATGTGACCGCCGCCATCTCCGCAACCGCTGCGCCGATCTGCGGACGTGTTGTTTGAAATACCTCCGCACACTTCACCTGCGGAATCTCTTCGCCCGATTCCAACCGGCCCGCCAACGCCTTATCGATGAGCCGCGCACCCGTGCGCTGCCGTCTCGATTGGCGGAAGGCGAATTCGAGGACAGCCAGTCATCCCGGCGGATAGCTTATCGGGGGAACCCGGCGAATTTGACAAGATTTCACGTGGTTGTTTCACATGGCTGTGAGTCCCGGGGATTTGGCTGAGGGGCTCTTCTCACACCTGCTGCCGGGCTTCCCCCAGCTGAACGCTGACTTGCATTTTCTTCTTGCCGCGGTAAATGGTGATCTGAATGGTGTCACCGGCGCGGTGATTATTCATCATTTGTGAGAGGTCGTCTTCGTCTTCGACCTTCTGTCCGTCGATCGCGATAATCAGATCGCCGCCAAGCATGATCGGCGTGTTGCCCAGATAGGCGCGCTGATCTCCGCCCCGCAATCCCGCCGCTTCCGCCGCACCTCCCGGATACACTCGAACAATCAGCAATCCGAAATCGACCGGCAGGCCGATTTCATCCGCCAGCTCCGGGCTGATCGGAATCGTGCTCACCCCCAGCGCGGGTCGCCGCACCCGCCCCAGCGTCACCAGATCGTTCAGAACCGCCTTCGCGGTATTAATCGGAATCGCGAATCCGATGCCAGAATTCTGCTCCACGCCGTTGGACAGAATCATTGTGTTGATGCCGATGACTTCACCGTGCCAGTTCATCAGGGGTCCGCCCGAGTTGCCGGGGTTGATGGCGGCATCGGTTTGAATCGCTTCATCGATCCTCGTGCCGTTGGGTTCCTGCACTGGACGGATCGAACTCACAATTCCGCGAGTCATGGTGCCTGCAAGTCCGAATGGATTGCCAATAGCGTAGACCTTTTGCCCCACCTGCAAATTATGCGAGTCTCCTAGAACCGCCGGGACGAGATCGGTCGCTTTGATCTGAATGATAGCCAGGTCGTGGGAGGGATCGGTGCCGACGATCGTAGCCCTGAGTTTCTTGCGGTTGTGCAGGGTGACTTCCACCTGCCGCGCGTCGGCGATCACGTGGTAGTTGGTCAGAATATGGCCTTCTTTATCGATGACGAATCCGGAGCCTTGTCCTTCTTGCGGCACCAGACCATAGAAGAAATCAAAAGCCATGGCGCGGGAAGTCACGTTTACGACCGAAGGGATATTCTTGCGATAAACCGAAATGTTGTTTTGTTCTTCGGAGTCGAGCGGCTCCGCCGGCGCCGCTTCCGTGATTTCCACATGCGCCGGCCGGCTCAACCACGTTGACGGATGGAACAATCCCTCCGAGTTCGACCGCCACGTCGTGAAATAGAAAAATCCGCCGGCGATCGCCAGCGCGAAAATGATCGGTCGCATGAATTTCATAGGTCGTGCCATAAAATGTACGCAATCGTGGCCGGGAAAGATCCCTATAGATTTTAACCCGCTGGCGCCCTGGGGGTTTCTCGGCTTTGCTCGTCATCCTGAGCAAGCCAACGTTGCGCAGTGGAAGAGCCTGTCCTGACCCGAATGGCGAAGGGATCTCAACGACCCGCGGGAACCGTGGTCCCCAACAGGCCGGTGTGGGGTTGGCGGGATGGCCGGGCGCACCTCCTTTATAAGAAAGCCGCGATGCAACAGCGCGCGTCCGGATCGGTTCAGGCTTTCAAAGCGCATTCCGCTGGGCTGCAGCATGCAGTTCACCCCAGACTTGCCGGATCTGCTCGCGCGTATGTTGTAGCGATCCGGAATTGTCGATCACGAAATCCGCGGCCTTGGCCTTTTCTGCGTCCGGAAGCTGCGCCGCCATCCTGCGTCGAACTTCAGCCGCCGCCTCTCGATATCCCAGCCTCTGCCGGGCGGCGAAGCGAGCGATCCGTTGCTCGTCGCTGCACGTAACGATGATCAGTTCGTCGAACTGGTTTTTCGCGCCTGCTTCGAGAATCAGCGCCGCTTCGACAATTGCGACGGCGTGAGGATTCTGCTCGCCGATGGCCTGCATCCATTCGTTCTGGCTGCGCAGCACTGCCGGGTGCACGATGCGGTTCAGTTCCGCAATGCGCGAGACGAGGCCGCCTTCACCATCGGTCCGCGAACCGAACGCCGCTTCCGCGAGCTTGCCGCGGTTCACGCTTCCATCGGGGTTAAGAATCTCGCGTCCGAAGTGTCGGACGACTTCGTTGTAAACCGCTTCCCCCGGCTGCATCAGCGAGTGGGCAATACGATCGGCCTGCACCAGATGCGCGCCCAGGGCGACCAACATCTCTCCTACGACCGACTTGCCCGACGCGATCCCACCTGTAAGACCGACTTTCAGCATGAGAGTTGGCAAACACTTACGGCCGAGGCCCAGAGAGGTCACCGAGACCGCCTTTTCAGAAACTCTGCTCGGCATGCTCGGCGGGGAAAGATTCTAAGCCCTAGATTCTTCCGGCACGCGGCTGCCTCGCCGCATCTTCATCGCCTTGAGCGTGTTGAACATCAGCATCGCGATGGTCAGTGGCCCAACTCCACCAGGCACGGGGGTAATCGCTCCCGCGACTTCCGCGACCTCCGGATGCACATCGCCAATCAGCGTCGATCCTTTCTGGCCGAATGTCTCTTCCCGCTTCGCATTCCCCGCGAAGAATCGCCGGAACTCTGTCGGATCGCTGACCGTGTTCATCCCGACATCAACGACACTCGCTCCCGGTTTTACGTACTTGCGCGTGATCATGCCCGCGCGTCCGACCGCGGCGACCAAGATGTCAGCGCGCCGACACACCGCCGGCAGATCATGCGTCTTCGAATGACAGACTGTCACCGTCGCATTGGCGTTGAGCAGCAGCATCGCCGCAGGTTTCCCGACAATGTCGCTGCGGCCCACAACGACGGCTTCCCGGCCCGCAACCGGAATTTTGCTGCGCGTCAGGATTTCCATTATTCCCGCCGGAGTGCACGGAACCAGACCCGGACGCTGGGTCGACAGAAAGCCCACGTTCATGGGATGGAATCCGTCAACATCTTTCGCGGGATCGACCGCCAGCAACACAGCCTTCGCATCGACCTGCGGGGGCAGCGGAAGCTGTACGAGAATGCCATCGATCTCATCGCGCCGATTCAGGTATTCAATCAGATTCAGCATCTCCGGCGTGGTAACCGACTCCGGCGGATCCAGTTTTTTGCTAAAGATGCCGACCTCCTCGCATGCCTTTACCTTTCCACGAACATAAATCTCAGAAGCCGGATTGTGCCCCACGAGAACCACCGCCAGCCCGGGACGCTGCCCGGCTGAGGCCAGATTGCGCACTTCCGCTGCAACTTCGGCACGGATCTCCTGCGCGATCTTTGTTCCATCAAGAATTTTCGCGGGCATCTGTATCCAATCTTACACTGTTGTTGAGAGGCCAAAACGTCGATACCGCCCGGTCGGTCGGCTTGTCCTGAGCCAGCTCACGTTGCGCCGCGAAGGATCCGGGCAATCCGCAGACCGCCTCTGAGTCTGCTGAGCAAGCGAAGCGCGCCAAATGCACGGTTTTGCGACGCAACGCCGCGGGCTTCGATTGCTTCATTTGAGTCGGCGTGAAGTTTTTGATTCCGTCGTACAATCTTCGAGGCATGCTTTCAAAAGACCTTCTCGATATGCTCGTTTGTCCTGAGTGCAAACATGCGCTCGAATATCGTCAGAATCCGGAAACTCTGAAGTGCACCCACTGCCATCGCGTGTATCGGGTAGAAGACGACATCCCCATCATGCTCGTCGACCAAGCCACGATCGAGCCCTAAACCGACTTCATCAGGCGCCCCTTCTTTCGAGCCCTGCCGAAATCGATGCAGGGACAGGCCCCCTGAGCCTGTCCTGCTCAAGCGAAGCGTGTCGAACGGGTCCGGCAGAGCCAAGGCTCGGCGCCTCTGGTCGAAATCCACCACACTCGGCCAAATTCTGGCACCGACGTGCACGTGTTCGTCCAGTTGGACATGTCCCCGACTAACACATTGTGTCATTTTCGATATTACGGGAGGTTACGAAGGACAAGTCCAACTCCAAAATTCCCCCCTCCACTTACTGCAACTTCCGACATTTCTAGGGGTTAGTAGGTATATGGCGACCCACGAGGGCATCTCCACAAGTGCAGTTCATTTGCGGCATCCGAATTGCATGCAACTTGGATAGCTGCCGATGAGTCTAATGAACCAAGAGCAGTGAAGGTCGGATTCGGAGGTGATGACGGCCATGAAAGATACGCTGATGGACGACAGATTGACGAGCGAGGTGCTCAGGAACGACAAAGACAGGTTCACCATAACAGAGCTGGCGGCTCTGCGCAGCGATCTGCTTCAGGGCGGAATGATCGACTCATACGAGGCGGCCGAGTTGCTTCAGGTGTTCTTGATGGGGCGTGGATATGGGGTTTCTCCCAAGGCGGCGCTCGATGCCGCTGGCCGCGTCGAAATGGCGGGATGCGCACTGCCGGTCCTGCAGCACGAATTGGAGAATCTCGCTCTGGTGATGTAGCCCAGCATCCTGGCGGCAAGCCAAAATCGGTTTTTGGTGGTTACAAACTGTATTACGGAGTTCTACAAGCCCAGAGTTAAACCGGCGCGTTGCGTGAAAAAGCGCGGAAACAGTGAAGGTGGATTGTAACCGTCTTCGAAATTCTGGGGGTCTAGACACAATGCGAAAAGAGCCGGGCCAGCCAGCCCGGCTTTGTGGTTTTGTGCGCGAAAAAACCTTGCCGCAATCCGTCCATCGGAGCAGAGCAGGGTGTCTGCAGTGCGGCGGTGGAAACCCTCAGTGCGGCCAGCATTCGCAAGTTGCCGGCCTTCGTTCCCGGAGTCAGTGATGGTGATGCCGACCAAAGTCTGTCCCGCAGAGCCAGCCGGTGGTTCGTAAAATCTGCATATTCAGGCGCCCCTCATTGTTTCTGAACGCGCTGAGCATAGCACCAGCCCCCCGGTCCAGTCCGCTAAAGCGCAGGCGATGGCATCTGTGGCCGCGCGGGTGTTACCCGCTTGCTTGTACATAAAAATTCCGCAAGGACGCCGGTCACAAATTGAGAACCCATCAATTTTTCTGCAACTTACTCGTAGCGGAGGCTTTCAACCGGGTCGAGCTGCGCAGCGCGTGCAGCTGGCACCGTTCCGAAGATGATTCCCACCACGGACGACACCACGATGGCAATGATCGCCGACAAGCCCGAGATGGGTATGTGAAAGCTGGTGAAAAAGTGCACCGAATAAGGGATGGCCAGGCCCACAATCACTCCGACGATGCCGCCAACGAACGAGATCAGAATGGCTTCAGCGAGAAATTGCAGGCGAATCTCCGCGTTGGTCGCACCAATCGCTTTGCGGATGCCAATTTCGCGAATACGCGACGTCACCGTGGCCAGCATGATGTTCATGATCCCAATGCCGCTGACGATCAAAGTGACCAGGGAGACAAGAAACAAAACCCACGTCAGACCGGTGGCGATACGATTCATCATCGCGAGCACGGCGGTGAGATTATCGACGTTGTAGACAGATTCGGAGCGATGCCGGGGCTGAATCACGCGCTTGATCTCGGCAGTCGCCGCAGGAACCATGGCCGAATCCGCCATGGAAAAATACAGCATCTTGATTTGGGGCGTCTGTGTGAAGTACAGGCTGACGGAGTAAGGAATCAGTATCGTGTTATCGACAATCTCTGTCTGGCCAAAAGTTTCTACGCGCTCCTTGAAAGTTCCAATCACGGTGAAGGGAAGGCCGTTGAGCTTCAGGATCTTCCCGATCGCCGCCTGAGACGACCCATAGAGCTGAATCGCCATGCGGTCGATGATGACCGCGACCTTGTTATGAGCGAGCGCGTCCTCCTGATCGAAGAAGCGTCCGGCGGGAACAACCAAGTCGCGGACGTTCACGTATTCGGCAGAGACGCCGAGAATGACGAGGTCGCGCTCCTTGCCACTGCCCACGGCGACGCGATCATTCAACTGCAGCACCGGGCTGGCGGAAACGATTCCGGGGACGTCCTCGCGGATCGCGTCCAGATCGCCCATGGTCAAAAGATCGGGCGCGCTGTTGCCAATGCGCTCCGTCCCACCCTGATATTCCGCCCAGATTTCGTTGGTCCCAATCGATTGAATCTGGCGAAGCGCATACTGGCGTCCCGTCATGCCAATTGTCACGACCAGGATCAACGAAGCTGTGCCTATGACCATGCCCAGCGCAGTCAAGGCAAAGCGAACCTTGTTGCTGCAGAACGTGTCGTAGGCGAAACTCATGATTTCGCCCAGAGCCAGTTTGGGGCGCACAATCCTGTGCGTGCTGAGTGCGGGCATTATTACCTAGATGCTACACCACCTACGCGAGATGCGGATACAGGAACGCTCGAACTTTCCTGGGCTTGGAATACATGGTTACAACCTGAGCGCAGGCGGCCAAACAAGTTGTAAGCTAAGAGGCTTGTTTTTCTGTCGATCTCATAATTCCGACAAAGATTATTTTAATAAACCTACTTCTAATACCTCTCATCGTCATGGAGCCCGCGAAAATCGAATCGCAAACGCGTAAGCCATATCGGCCGCACATACTGCTTCTGCTTTTGACGTTGGGAGCGCTCTTCGTACACGGATACCATCCCTATGCGGAAGATGCAGAGATTTATCTGCCCGGCATTGAACGCATTCTGAACCCACAGCTGTTTCCGATGGGACGCGAATTTTTTGCGTCGCACGCTCACCTGACGTTGTTTCCGAACCTGATTGCACTGTCGGTGCGAGTCACGCATTTGCCGTTCGATGCGGTTTTGTTTCTGTGGCATGTAGCGTCCATTTTTCTGCTGCTGCTCGGCTGCTGGCAATTAGCCAGTTCGTGTTTCTCGAGTTCGCGAGCGCGATGGGCCGCGGTCGGCATGGTTGCCGCTTTGCTTACGTTGCCAGTCGCGGGAACTGCACTCTACATTATGGATCAGTATCTGAACCCGCGAAATCTCTCGGCCTTTGCATCCGTATTTGCGGTGGTCTGCACGCTGAAAGCAAAGTATGCGAGGGCCTTGCTCTGGCTGGCGTTTGCCGCGGTGGTGCATCCCATGATGTCGGTGTATCCGTTTTCCTTCTGCGCGTTGCTGGTTGCCATGCGGCACTGTGAGTCTAGGCCAGGGGCGCAGCTCACGTCGGAAAAAGTCGCCATGGTGAGTTCCTGTTTGCTGCTGCAGTTTCCGCTGAATCCGAAAACTACCTTTGCCTACCAGGAAGCGGCGCGAAGACATGCGTTCCACTACGTCCAAAATTGGGCGTGGTACGAGATTCTA
>JASHRE010000174.1 GCA_030037515.1 Candidatus Sulfotelmatobacter sp. | reverse complement strand
CCTATTATGCTGTCACTGACGAGAGCGGACGTTTCGAGCTGACCGATGTCCCTTCGGGCACATACCAGCTCGTCGCCTGGCATGAAGGCTGGAATCTGGTGGGCAAAGAGCATGCCTTCGACGTGCTCACCGAACGTAGCGTCGAGCGCCCGATGTTCTCCAGTCCGAAAATGTGGGAGAAATCGGTGACGGTGAGTCCGAACGGATCAAGCAGCGTGGAGTTCGTGATCTCGAATAAGTAGCGAAGGCGCTGCGACCACCCCGCGACTCGGAACGAGAATCTCGGTTTGCCGCTGGCCATCCATGGCCTACGATTCCTATCCGGACGAGAGGGCCTCCGCAATCCTGGCCGCCTGATCTACAGCCTCATGGTTGCGGCGATCCGGATTCCGCCGCTGCTTCTGCGGCGCGCAGTCCGTGCCTTCCGAGAAGTTGGGTACCGACGACGATGGCCAAAGTTTCGAGGAAGACTTGGCTCAGAAAGGAAGTCGTGACGAGAATCCGCGTGGATCCGCGGCGAGGGAGCTACCGGCGCTTGTAGAGAATCGAGAACTCGAATCCCACATTGGGCGGAAACAGTTCGGCGATCTTCCTCAGCCGCTCCGCCATCGCCGACGGCGCCAGCAGCGGATAGTCCCGCTCCCGCAGATCGTAATAGTCCACGTCGAGATAAAGCGACAGCAAATAAATCGAGATCGAATCTGAAAACGCCGCTTCCAGGTATTCGTTTTTGTATCGCTCCGCTTCCGGACCATTGGCCGTCGCCAGCTTGCGCGCTTCCCAGGCGTCCATGGAAGTTTCGCCGCGAACGCCGGCTTCGACTTGTCCCCAGACCAGATCGCTGAATTCGCGTGAAACGCCGGCCCGCTCGACCAGCGCGTGGCCGACGTTGATATAAAACTCGAACGCCACGGAAAACTTGTCGTCCATCAGCCGCGTGGAAATGAACACGCACTGCGAGTCGCCCAGATTCAGGTTGCGATGGCAAACGGCGTTGTCACTGAGCGCAACGTCATAGCGATCGGCGATGACGGTTTCGTCTCCCTGATTTACCGCGAGCGGAACGAAGTAATAGGCTTTGCGATCGAGTGCCGCCGCAATCCGCGCAGGAACGGCGGCGATCATACGCTCCAGATCGAAAGAGTTCACCGCGATCTCGCCCGCGGTCGCGTAACACAATCCGTTGGGCGCTTGTGAAACCGGAGTCGCTCGAACAACTTCCACCGGGCTCCGGGTAATTGCTGGGGCTGCCTGTGACATGTAGCTTTATTCTACACATTTATGCCAGTTGCCCTACCACGCGGGTGCTCCGTCCTTGTTCTCACGACTCTCGCGCTTTTTGCGGGGACAGGCGTGATTTGCCGCATCTCACCGGACGGCACAGGCCGGCAAGCTTCCACCACGAGCGGCAAGCTTCGGCCTCGTTCCCCGCCTGAAACCGTTAAAATGGAACGTGCAACGCATGAGATCTTTTTCCCATTCGCCGCGCTGGTACGGCGTTCCGGTCCGTATCTTGCTGCTGACTTTCGTTGGAACCCTGCTTGGTTTCTCCGTCACGCTCTTACTATCACTAATCGGTACGGTGGTGGTTGCTGCGATTCGGGGCGTGCATCCGGATATGCGCATCGCCTATCGCCATTTCGCCGTGCCGTTGGCGGTCGTTGAAGCCGCGATCATTTTCATATGCGCCAGCGTGACGGAAATTCGTCACTACCATCGTGCCCGCGCCTTATCGGCCATCGAGCGGGCTGGCTAGATGCTTTCGCGGCCGAACAGACTGCCCCGCATCGCCATTCCCATGCCGCACTCTTGCGATGCAAGGTACGCGGAGCGTGCCATTGCGCAATACGAAAGCGCGGTTGCACTGGCCGGAGGCGAACCCGTGCGCATCGCGCTCTATCAGGGCCCGTCGGAGATCAAGAAAGCTGCCGAAAATTGCGACGGCGTCCTGCTGCCGGGAAGCAAAGCCGATGTCGATCCGGCACGTTTTCGTGCTGCGCGATCGCCAAAAACGGCGGCCGCCGATCCACGACGCGACGCGGTCGACAACCTTCTGCTCGACGATGGGTATCGCCTGCGAAAGCCGGTGCTTGGCATCTGCTACGGCCTACAAAGCCTGAATGTCTACCGCCAGGGATCGTTGATCCAGCACATTCCAGATTCTCTGCCGAAAGGCACGCGAGCCAAGGTCGATCATGAAGCGGGCAGCAAGGTCCCAGCCGCACACTCGGTCGAAATAGAGTCGGAATCTTTGCTCGGCCAGATTTTATCTGGCAAAGGCGACCCTCAGCGGTCGAGGCATGCGCAGCCTGGCGGGCAGGCCTCGAACATCATTCTTCCCGTCAATTCTTCGCACCATCAATCGGCTGACTCAGTTGGCACCGGACTCCGCATCGTCGCGCGCTGCCCCCTCGATGGAATCATCGAAGCGCTTGAGGGCACGGCCGCTGACCATTTTGTGCTGGCCGTGCAGTGGCATCCGGAACGCTCCGTCGATCAGGACGAAGCGTCCCGCCAGATTTTTTGCGCTTTCGTGCAAGCTGCCGCCAACAGAGCTCGATAATCCGCGAAGAACGGCTGGACCCGCTATCAGAAGTGCACTTTGCTTGTCACCCTGAGCGAGACGCTTTTTGTCGCGCGAAGGACCTGGACTCGCCGCGCGGATCGTCCCGGCTTTTCCGGGGACGAACAAGCGGGTTTGGCGCGCCAAAACCGCGCCACTCCCGAACCGGCGTGTAACTATCTCATCAGGACGTAAGCGCCGCCGTTGGTGGCCGCGATCACCAGATTCATCAGGACGAACATCAAATCGTAGTGCCATCCGGATCCCTTTTCGCCCCAGAACCCGGTGTGCCAGGCAAAGATTTTTTTGTAGATTGCTCCGCCCATGATGAGAATCAGCCCCAGCGCAGCAATTTGAGTAAGAACGCCAAAAGCCACCCCGAGCCCACCGGCAACTTCGCCGAACCCTAGAAAAATCGTGAAGCCCTTCGGCATCCCGATACTCTTGGATCGTTCTTCTGGGTTTTTGAGGTGACGGTAGCCGCTGGTCACGAAGACCAGGCCGACCATCAGTCGGAGCAGAAGCAGACTGATGTCCACGAATTGCGGGGAACGCAGCGGCATGGAATTCTCAGGGATAGCGCCCGGCAATATGGGGCCTCGAGGGCCATCGTTCCCAGGTGTTGCAAAGGCGGCGAGACCTGGGATCCCACTCTTCAGGCCCGCCCGTGGATTTTGGCCCACCACCACCGCACGCCGACAAACAGGAAGCGCCAGTCGCGGAAAAATTCCGGCGGCTTCCCCTCAAAGGCGTGCCCGACAAATTGAAAAATCCAGCCGATCGCGAAAAGTGTAGCCGCATAAATCCAGAGCCGATGGAGGAAAAATGCGGCGAAGAACAAGGCAATCGAGACCAGAATCGCCGGGATGCCGCAGGTGTGGCAGACGCGGTTTACCGGATGTTGGTGACTTCTTTCGTAGCGCGCAATCCACTGCTCACTGGTAAGTCCGCCAAGCATGCCGCGAATGATACAACAGCCTTGGCCAACCGGGAAATACGGTACGTTGGGTAGCGGAAACGGCGGTGCCCATCATGAAGTGATCGCAGGAACGCAGCGCTTTAGAACTTTCCTCTCTTCGGGGATTTCGCCCCCTCGAACGTGGCCGACCGGGTTGTGACCCTCGCTGGCCGCGTGGTAGGATCCTAAGTTTTGGCGGGTTTGTTTTCGGCGGACCAGTCCGGCTCACCCCGATCCAGTCCTAATCTTCCCTGACGGGCCGTGTCTTTGTTGGGCGACGTCTTCCGCCGCGTCCTGCCGGAGGAGCCCAAATTGAAAGTCTACTCTGGAGAAAACGTCCGTAATGTAGCTTTGGTCGGGCACGGGCACGCGGGCAAGACACAGCTCGTCTCGGCCATGCTGTACACCTCAGGTGCTGCCGCGAAGATGGGCCACGTCGACGACGGCTCGGCAACGACCGACTACGACGACGAGGAAACCTCCCGCCAGATGTCGATTTCGACCGGTGTGGCTTTCCTCGAGTGGGGCAAGACAAAGATCAACATCCTCGACACGCCGGGATTCAACATGTTCGTGCACGAGGCGAAGATGGCGCTGCCGGTGGTCGATGCCGCCATTGTTGTGGTCGATGGCGTAGCCGGTGTGGAAGTCGTCACCCAGCGCGTTTGGAATTACTGCGATGAATACAATACGCCGCGGCTGATCGTGGTCAACCGCATGGATCGCGACCGGGCCGATGCCGCGCGTGTCCTCGAATCGGTTGAAAAGGCGTTCGGCCGCAACGTGATCCCCATCGAGCTTCCGATCGGAGCCGAGAAAAGTCTTTCGGGCGTGGTCGACCTGGTCCGCATGAAGGCATACACCTACGAACTGGGAGGAAATGGCAAAGGCAAAGAGACCGAGATCCCGGCCAATTTGAAAGAACAAGCCCAAGCCGCTCATGAACGCCTGGTCGAACTCGTCGCCGAGGGCGACGACGCGCTGATGGAGAAATTCTTCGAGGCAGGGACGCTGCGCGAAGAAGATCTGGTTCCGGCGCTGCATAATGCCATTCGCGAAGACAAAATTTTTCCCGTGATCTTCAGTTCCGGCCTCGGAAATATCGGCGCCGATCGCATCATGGATTTCATTGTCGACTACACACCGGCTCCTTCCGAGCATGAGTGGGTTACAGGAGAAGCCGGCGGAAACGGGGATTCCCCGCGCCGGCATGAAACCGACGCGGAGCCGGTTTCCCTGTACGTATTCAAGACCGTGCAGGACCCGTTCGCCGGTCGCATTTCCTACTTCAAAGTTTTCTCCGGCGTGGTGAAGAACGAATCGAGCGTGCAGAATTTCCGCAGCAATTCTCCGGAAAAGCTCTCCCACATCTCGCTCATGCAGGGGAAGACCGCGGTTCCGATCAACGAACTCCACGCCGGCGACATCGGCGCCGTCGCAAAATTAAAAGACACGCTGACCGGCGACACGCTGGGAGAAAAGACGGCGCCCATTCAGTATCCGCGCGTGAAGCTGCCGGAGCCAGCGATCACCTTCGCCATTGAACCCAAGTCCCGTGCCGATGAAGACAAACTCGGTCCCGGCCTGCACAAGCTCATGGAAGAGGATGCCATGCTGCGCTTTTTCCGCGATCCGCAGACCAAAGAGTTCCTGATTGCGGGCACCGGACAGCAACACATCGAAGTCACGGTTTCTAAGCTCAAGAAACGCTACAACACGCAGGTCAATTTGAAAGCGCCAAAGGTGCCGTATCGCGAAACGATTCGCGGCAAAGCCGACGTGCAGGGACGCCACAAGAAACAGACCGGCGGCCACGGCCAGTTCGGCGATTGCAAGATCAAGATGGAGCCTCTGCCGCGCGGTGGCGATTTCGAATTCGTGAACGACATTTTCGGCGGCGCGATTCCCAAAAACTTCATTCCCGCGGTCGAAAAAGGAATCAAGGACGCCGCGGCCCGCGGATATCTCGCCGGATATCCGGTGGTCGATTTCAAGGTCGTGCTCTATGACGGCTCCTACCACGATGTCGATTCGAACGATCTGTCGTTCCAACTGGCCGGCCGCATTGCCTTCAAAAAAGCCATGGAAGTGGCCAAGCCCACGCTGCTCGAGCCGATCATGAACGTCGAAATCACTGTCCCCGATGATTTTGCCGGATCGATCATGGGCGATCTCAACAGTCGTCGTGGACGCATTCAGGGCATGGACAACAAGGCCGGCAACACGATCGTGAAGGCCGAAGTGCCCATGGCCGAGATGCTGACCTACGGCGCCGACCTGACTTCGATGACCCAGGGCCGCGGCAGCTTCAACATGGAAATGCATCATTACGATATCGTGCCCGGACAGCTGCAGGAGAAAATCATCGAGAAATCGAAAGCGGACCGCGGCGAAGTGACGGAAGAGGAAGAGTAGTCTAGGTCGCAGATGCACTATTCCACGATCCAACTCCATTGTTTCGAGGCTTCCTCGCCAACACACCCACCCAGGACACGCGGCGTCATTTTGCGGGACTGAAGTTCCCGGCGCCTTGAAGCGGAAACTCCTACGCCAAAAGATCTCCCAAGCAGAGTACCTGAAATACGTAAAGGCATCTGATTCAAGTTGTTGCCAATGCATTTCGGATAGACGAGCTGGAAGTATTTGTCCCCCGTCGTAAGCGGCGAGTTTGAGCGACTGGTAGGGAAATACAAGCTCGACTTCGTTGATTTTCTCCAGATTGCGGCTCTGACTAAGCTCGGGAAGTATCGGATATTCGACGGGCCATCCAAGTCGACATTGATAACTGCAGACCGCCAACTCCGGGAGGCGGCTCGTTTTGGACGGCGCAACAGTACATGGGAGTGCTCCGCCGCAGACCCTCCACCCAAGAACTGACTCGCTTGTCCCGACCAAGTCTTCAGTTTCGCCCCCTCTGACGTCTTCCAGCTGCCGGGCGCGCGCAGCGGAGCTCTGGAAGCCCTGGACTCTCGCTTTTGTAATATTCTTGGCAGCGAGTGAAGGAATCACTGCCAAATATCATCGCAGTGGATGCGGCTCACGCCGGCCAGCGTCTCGACCAATTTCTCGCAGCGCATCTCAACCTCAGCCGCGCCCGCGTGCAGGAAGTGATCCGCGACCAAAAAATCCTAGTGAACGACGCTTCCGCCAAAGCTTCCTTGAAGCTGCGCGGCGGCGACAAAATCCTGGTCCCCGGGCTCGCCGAGCGTCCTCCATTGCGAGCCATTGCCGAAAACATTGCCCTCGACATCATTTATGAAGACAACGATCTCGCCATCATCAACAAGCCTGCCGGAATGATGGTCCACGTCGGCGCCGGAGCCACGGAAGACGCCCGCAACCGTGGAACCCTGGTCAACGCGCTGCTGCACCATTTCACCAGCCTCTCCGCGGTGGGCGGCGAAATGCGCCCCGGCATCGTGCACCGCCTCGACAAACAAACCAGCGGACTGATCGTTGTGGCCAAAAATGATGAAGCCCATCGCGAGCTCGCGGCGCAATTCGCCCGTCGCCAGGTCAAAAAAACTTACATTGCTCTGGTTCACGGCCGGCTAAGGAAAGATCGCGGGACCATTTCCGCCGCCATCAGCCGCGATCGTATCCGCCGAACGCGCATGACCACGCGCCTTCCCGGTGGGCGCGAAGCCGTTTCGCATTACAAAGCCGTTTGCCGTCTCGACACCCCTTTCGGAAAGTTCACGCTTGTGGAAGTGAGAATCGACACCGGCCGCACCCACCAGATTCGCGTGCACATGGCTTCGCTCGGCCATCCCGTGGTTGGAGACTCTCTCTACGGCGCACCCAAAGAACTCAGCAACTCCGCTGCGGCGGGGAAGAAGGTGAAAACAACCTCTTTGCCTCGAAATTTTCTGCACGCTGCCCGTCTCGAACTCGCCCACCCAAGAACCGGAAAGACAATCTTCCTTGAGACGCTGTTGCCACCTGAGTTACGCGACTTCCTCGCGACCCTCGAAGCCAGCAACTCCAGCAATGCCGTGCGGCATCTCTAAATATTGTTGATACAGAAACGGCTACTTTTCTGAAACGCAAGAGTCGCGAATCAAGTCTCACCGAACCGAGCTTTACCGCCGCAAACCCGGATATAATGTGCAGAGGTGGATCCCTTGGGGCCGAAGTCATTTTCGAATAGTTCGTTTCCGTACCTAACCAGGGCGGCTCGTATCGTCCTGCTGGCCGTTTTCGCCGCCAGCGCTGTGGCGCAGTCTTCACAACCCGCCGCGACCGCGCCGCAAAACTCAGCCCCTCCCGCGGCATCCCAAGCTGTCTCGAATTCCGGCTCGAAGCCCGACAACGGTAACGAGCCAATCAGCAGCTTCAAGGTCAGCACCAACGAAGTCAACGTCGTCTTCACCGTGACCGATCGGCACGGCCGCCGCATCACCAATCTGAAGCAAAACGACTTCCAGGTATTGGACGACAACAAGCCTCCGGCCCAGATCAGCAGCTTCCACGCCGAAACCAATCTCCCCTTGCAGGTTGCGCTGCTGATCGACGCCAGCAACTCCGTGCGCGACCGTTTCAAATTCGAGCAGGAGTCCGCGGTCGAGTTCCTCAATCAGACGGTTCGGCCGCACTATGATCAGGCGGTCGTGATCGGCTTCGACGCCACCCCCGAAGTCACACAGGACTTCACCGACGATACGATGCTGCTGGCTCATGGCGTTCGCGAACTGCGCCCCGGTGGCGGCACGGCGCTTTATGACGCGCTTTACTACACCTGCCGCGACAAATTGCTGAAGGCTCCAACTACCGGAACGGTCCGCCGCGCCATCATTCTTTTGAGCGATGGCGAAGACAATTTGAGCCACGTTACTCGCGAAGAAGCCATCGAGATGGCGCAACGTGCCGAAGCTATTGTCTACACGATCAGCACCAATGTCAGCGGCACCAAAAGCGCCGGTGACAAAGTCCTGGAACGTATCGCCGACGCCACCGGCGGCCACGCGTTTTTTCCCTTCCAGATTCGCGAAGTCGCAAACTCTTTCGCCGAAATTCAGGACGAACTCCGCAGCCAGTACGCCATCTCGTACAGGCCCGCCGACCTGAAATATGACGGCCATTACCGAACCATTGAAATCGTCGCCAAAGACAGCAAGAACCTGCGGGTGCGCTCGCGCCGCGGATGGTATTCGCCTGTGCCTGCGTCCGCTTCAGCCGGAAACACCGCCGTCCGCTAAAATGCCCTGAACCCCATGCCGGGATACTCAGGCACACCGCTTCCGAAAAAGCTGGGTATTAAAGAAGGCGCACGCGTTTGCCTGCACGACCTGCCGAGCGACGTTCGCTCGGAGCTCAAGGAATGTCTCTCGCACTGCGAGATTCTTTCCGGTGGCAATAAAGAGGCCGACTTCATGATGCTGTTCTCGAAATCGAAAAAGGAGCTGTCGTCGAAATTTCGTTCGATGGCGAAACACCTTGCTCCCGCGGGCATGCTGTGGATAAGTTGGCCCAAGAAAAGCTCCCGCGTCGCAACCGATTTGAGTGAGGATGTCGTCCGCCAAATCGGGCTCGCCTCCGGATTCGTCGATGTGAAAGTCTGCGCCGTGACACAAGTTTGGTCGGGATTGAAATTCGTTCGCCGCTTAAAAGACCGGTGAGGTATTACATATTGAGCCCTTGAGCGTGCGCCAGGTGTCGGAGAAACCGGGGAGGGCACGAGTTCGACTCGTGGCCGAATCGGGCTGGTTGAAAAAAGCGCGGCTTTCGCCGCTGAAGGTTTGCTGCTGGCCGGGTTGTTGCCCTGGCTGCCTCACGGAAGTCTGAATGACGTTGCTAACGCCAGAATTTTCAACTCCGATTTAAGGAAAGACCATGCTACGCGTCGGCCTCATCGGATTCGGTCTCGCTGGACAAGCCTTTCACGCTCCCATGATTCGCGGCGTGCGCGGCATGGAACTCGGCTGCGTTCTCGAGCGTCGCACCGATAATGCAAAGAACAGATATCCCGAAGTGCGCGTGGCGCGCACGCTCGATGACTTGCTCTCCGACAGCTCGCTCCGGCTGTGCGTCGTCGCTACTCCCAACGATTCCCACTTTTCCTACACGCAAGCCTGTCTCGAAGCCGGACGCCATGTCGTCGTCGACAAGCCGTTTACACCGAGCATGAAAGAGGCACAGCGGTTGATCGCCTTAGCCGCCGATCGCAAGCGCTTGATCACCGTCTATCAAGACCGCCGCTGGGACGGCGCGTTTCTCACCCTGAAGAAGCTCATTCATTCCGGCGCGCTCGGCAGCGTCGCAGAGTACGAAGCCCGCTTCGATCGTTTCCGCCTCGATCCCAAGCCAAATGCCTGGCGCGAACGCGCCAAATTTCCAGCCGCGGGCGTGTTGTGGGACCTCGGTCCTCATCTGATCGATGGCGCACTCGTCCTTTTCGGCGAGCCCGAATCGATCTCGGCCACTGCGTTTTGCCAGCGTCCAGCGTCCACCGTCGACGACGCCTTCGACGTGTCCATGCAATATCCGCGGCTGCGCGCCAGCCTGCGCGCTCGCATCATCGCTTACGCTCCCGGGCCCCATCTGTTGGTTCACGGTACCGAAGGCTCGTTCATCAAGTTCGGCATGGATCCCCAGGAAGAAATCCTTCGCAGTCCCAAATGTCCCGACGGATTCGACTGGGGCGCCGATTGGGGTGAAGAACCAGAAGATCGCTGGGGAACTCTCAGCCGTGTCAACGAAAAACCGCGCCCAATCAGGACCGAACGCGGTGACTATCGCGGCTTTTACGCCAATGTGAGAGATGCAATCGAAAACGGCGCCCCGCTCGACGTTACGCCGGAGCAGGCATTACGCACCATGCGCGGTCTTCTGCTCGCCCACAAAAGCAGCCGCGAAGGCCGCGTTGTCCGCTGGGACGAAGTGGTGGAATAGAAACCGGCAATAATCAGCCCGCCG
>JASHRE010000173.1 GCA_030037515.1 Candidatus Sulfotelmatobacter sp. | reverse complement strand
TCTCGCGGGCTATTCGGAAGTTATTCGCCGGCATCATCCCCGAGTCGTGCAGCACTAAACTAAAGGCTCTCAACATCTTACCGACATGATCGTTTTCAGGTGTGACAAGGGATGTGCCGTAAGTTCTCCTCGCGGCACTCGTACTGCTTGGTGGGCCGTAGTCGAGCCCAGCACGAACGACCCTCCAGCTCCGGCTGTTGGAAGTGCATTGCAGTCTTTACGTCTCGGTGTCCCATGGTTTTCATGACGCCGGCGAGGTTTCCGGTGCGCGCGCGAACCCTTGTGCCATAGTCATGCCGCTCACAATACTAAACGAGGTCGTTTGGGGAACTCGGCTTCAATGCGGCGTGTGGCGAAACAAGTTGCCGATCGACCGCACGTGCCCGGACACCAAACGTTTTGAAGGAAAAACCCATCCATCGTTCTTCGTGTCACAGTGTCGGTGAAGGATCTCAAAAACCCGCTGGCTCATCGGCACGAGCCTGCGACCCTCCGGAGTTTTGCTTTGGTTCGGATTGACAGGTATTAGCGCTGTAGATAGTCTATTTCGCGAAGGGTGCTCATGGGGAATTTGCATGGAGTGCGAGCCTCCAAGCGAGATCACGCAGCTATTGCGAGATTGGCGAGACGGAGACGGAAAAGCACTCGACATTCTGCTTCCTCTCGTCTACAAGGAATTGCGCCGCCTGGCGCGCCGTCAACTACGCAACGAACGCCCAGACCACACTCTGCAAAGCGCTGCACTCGTGCATGAAGCGTACCTTCGCTTGGTGAGGGTAAGTCCGCCCCAACAGTGGGAGAGCCGCACTCACTTCTTTGCCATTTCCGCTCAGCTCATGCGCCAGATTCTCGTTGACTATGCGCGGCGCCACAGAGCCGCGAAGCGCGGCGGCAGCGTCTCCAAACTATCGTTGGAGGATGCGATGGCGACGCCCCGGCGAGCACAAGTGGATGTCGTCGCCCTGGATGATGCTCTGCAGGCACTGGCCAGAATCGACGCACGACAGAGTCGAGTCGTAGAACTGCGCTTTTTTGCAGGGCTTTCACTGAACGAGATCTCCGAGGTGTTAGAAATTGCTCCTGCTACGGTGCAGCGCGATTGGACAGCAGCACGTGCGTGGCTTCATCGGGAACTTTCGAGAGGGCGCTCCGTATGAGCGTGGATCAATGGGAGCGGACGAAGCAAATTCTCGAAGAAGCATTACACATCTCGGCGGAAGAGCGTTCTAAGTTTCTGGATGTGGCGTGCGGAAACGATCAGGAATTACGCGCTGAGGTGGAATCGCTGATTGCCTCCCACGAACAAGCGGGCAGTAAGTTTCTGGCTACCGCTGCTCCCGATATACTCGACCTAACGTCCTCGACAAGTCCCCCTTTCTCGCCCCCCTCTCCGTCGCAACTTAACAAGGTCGTTGGACACTATCGCATCCTTGAGAAACTCGCCGGGGGCGGCATGGGCGTGGTCTACAAAGCCGAAGACACCGAACTCGGGCGCTTCGTCGCCCTCAAGTTCCTGCCTGACGATGTCGCGCACCACCCGCAAGCCCTAGAGCGCTTCCGCCGAGAAGCGCGTGTGGCTTCTGCTTTGAACCACCCCAACATCTGCACCATTTACGAGATCGGCAGGAACGGAGATCAGTCGTTTCTGGTGATGGAGTACCTGGACGGCATGACGCTGAAGCACCGGATTGCCGGCCGTCCCATGGAAACGGAATTAATGTTGTCACTTGGGATCGAGATCGCCGACGCTCTGGATGCTGCGCACGCGGCGGGAATCATCCATCGCGACATCAAGCCAGCCAATATTTTTGTAACCAAGCGCGGCCACGTCAAGATTCTGGATTTCGGGTTGGCGAAGGTGACGCAGTCGATCCAGCAGGCGGAGAGCGAGCCGCAAGGGGTGCGGACAACGGCAACCCTCGAAGAACATCTGACTAGCCCCGGGGCCACGGTCGGGACGGTGGCCTACATGTCGCCGGAACAGGTCCGGGCAAAGGAATTGGATGCGCGGACGGATCTTTTCTCGTTTGGAGCAGTGCTCTACGAGATGGCGACGGGCACGCTGGCATTTCGCGGTGAGAGTGCGGGCGTGATCTGCAGGCAGATCCTCGACTCGTCACCAACGCCGGCTATCCGATTGAATCCCGATCTGCCGCTGGAACTCGATCGGATCATCAACAAAACGTTGGAAAAAGACCGGAGTCTCCGTTACCTGCACGCCTCGGACATTCGCACTGACCTACAGCGATTGAAACGCGACACGGATTCCAGGGGTGCGCGAAAAATCTCTTCCCCGTTCGCGGCGAAGCCTCACACCTGGTTGCTGTGGACTCTCGCAGCGTTGCTGGTGGCAGCATTGGGTGCGTGGTTTGCCGCCCATCGTTTCGAGCGAGAGGTCCAAAATCCACTCGCTAGTGCACAGTTCTCGCGACTGGCCAACTTCAATGGAGCCAAAACCGACCCTGCTATCTCGCCAGATGGGAACTTCGCTGCGTTCATTTCCAATCGGAGCGGCTCGTTCGACATCTGGCTGGTTCAAACGAACGGGAATAGCGTGACCAATCTTACGCTGGGGCGAATCGGGGATGCTCGGGCGCCGCTCCGGGCCGTGGGATTCTCAGGAAACGGATCAGAAGTATGGAGTGCGGGAACCGAAGGCAGCGGTGGAACAAAAGGCAAGAGGCTCATGCTGTGGCCGCTGATTGGAGGTGCGCCACGCAATTTTCCGGATGAAAGAGCGGCTGAGCTTGCCTGGTCTCCCGATGCTAGCCGAGTGGTGTATCACAGGTGGGACGCAGGAGACCCGACGTTTGTCGCCGATAGCGACGGGAGCAATCCACGCCTGATCCTACAAAACGAGCCCGGACTACACAATCACTATCAGTTCTGGTCAAAGGATGGCCGCTGGATCTACTTTGTGCGCGGCCGGCCGGCAACGCGCGAGATGGATCTGTGGCGCATACGGCCGGACGGTGGAGAATTAGAGCAACTCACCCATCTCAACACTGATATTAGCTACCCCACCCCGATCACTGAAGGAACGATTCTATTTGTTGCCCACAATCAAGATGGAGCTGGCCCATGGTTGTGGGCATTCGACGCAAGAACGCGAGCTTCGGGCCGCGTAAGTTCCGGGTTGGAAGAATACACCGCGTTAGCAGCCACAGCGGATGGCCGACGTATTGCGGCGAGTATCGTAAGCCCTCAGGTTAATTTGTGGAGCATCCCGATTACGAGTCGTGTAGTCGAAGAACACGAAATCGAAGCTTTCCAATTACCCACCGCGCGCTCCTGGGCGCCCCGCTTCGCGGGCAGATCATTATTCTACTTATCTTCGCGCGACGGCGCTGACGGATTGTGGAAGTATCGCGATGGAAAAGCGTTGGAGATATGGAAGGGCTCCCAAGGCGCGCTTCGATCCCCTGTTGCGGTTTCAGCGGACGGTAGTGAAATTGCATTTGCACTGAAGCGAAACGGGAAGCAGCAGATTCACGTAATGGCAGCGGATGGGACACAGCTCCGAGCTCTTTCTAGCGATGTTGATGTCCGGGGCGCAGCATCCTGGTCGCCCGATGAAAAATGGATCGCCGTGGCTGGCACCGACAGCAATGGACTAGGCTTGTTCAAATTACCTATAGACGGCGGCGCGCCAGTTCGGATTGCAACAGGACCGTTCTTGGATCCGGTGTGGTCTCCACGAGGGGACCTGATCGTGTATTGCGGAACACAGGTGTTCACGCTCGCACCGCTCCTGGCTGTACACCCGGATGGCACAGCAGCGAAGTTACCAGACATCAGAGTACAGCGCGAAGGTGTGCGTGCGCGTTTCCTGCCAGACGGCAAGGGACTCGTTTATATGTCGGGAAATACACTAGCCGAACAAGATTTCTGGTTGCTGGACGTTAGCACGATGCGTTCACGTCGTCTGACTCAGCTGAGCAGTTCTGCAGTTATGAGGACTTTCGACATCACTCCCGACAGCAGGAGGATCGTTTTTGACCGACTATCGGAAGACTCGGACATACTGCTGATTGATCTTGGGGCCAGTCAAGCTCGACCATAGTCATCAGAACGGGGAGCGGATCGACAAAATTCCATTGTGATTGGTGTGATGGAAGGATGTCGCGGCGACCTGGAATTTGCCGCCGATGACGATCCCGAAACGGTTATGGATGAGAAACTTGCCGAGTACGATGCCGGGTGTGATGTAGAGCAACGGAGCAACGACCGGCCGAGGTCTGTCAATTTTCTGTTTTAACGGCCGAGATTTGGTTTTGGGGATAAGTGCGCGAGGGAAGGGGCAGCGCCTTTTCCCTCGCCCCGCGATGTAGAAAGCTTGTGAGTCATAATGACACTCGTTCCAGGGCGGGCATGCGCTCCGGCCACAGAATCGCTTGACCTCGCGATTCTGTAACTCCGTTAGCACCTGTAGCCAGAACTTCACGCGTTCGCTCTGCGCTACCCATAATCCTAGTACTTCCTTTTGGCCTTCCAGTAGGAGCCTGTCTCAGTCAGACAGGTTCACTATGTTTGCGACCCCGGTTGTGCATCGCTCATGGGCATCTCAATCCGTCGAAGACCTTTTGCGCGTCAAACGTCACCACCGCCGGGAGGCTGGTGCCGCTGGCAAGGATCAGCGACGTGATAATCGCACGAGCTGCCCTCGAGTTATTGACATAGACGACATCGAAGTTCGCTGTGCGAACCAGGCTTCCAGACTCATAGACTCGAACCGAGAGCGTGCCTGTGCAGTCAGAATTCACTGTACCACTTCCTTCGAGCGTTAGTTGGCTGACAGTGCCGCCCAAGCTGCTCGTGGCAGTTCCGCTGAGATTGCCGTTGGTGTCGAGCGTGTAACTGGCGACCGCTGCGAAGGGAGCCGCGCCAGTCGCAGGAATGACCGTTCCCGTTTCCGTGAATGCCCAATTTCCTGCCACCCTCGCATTGGAGCAAGTCCTATCATCCATAGAGTGTTCGGCAATATTTGCCTTTGTCTGCGCCTGCAGAGACAGGGACGCGGCGGTTAACAGCAGAATCGTGGTGATCCAAATACACGCATTTTTCATCAAAGTTTCTCCTTTTCATTTTGTGGTCGAACCTATTCACGGTCGGGAAATGAGTCATGCTAGCCGACGTCAGACATTTGAGTTCGCCCTCTTATCTATGTCAGCGCAAATTGGCCGCGAATTTGATCATTGCAGTGAAAAGATTCTCGCGGAGCGGGTGCGCTCTGTAACCGGCCGTCCTTGGTAGGATTGAAGGGGTAAAGGCAATGGTTGGCAGATGAAGCGGCGGCCAAGCTCGCCGGTTCGGATGAGATTTGATGGAATGAGGCTCTCGAGTGAGAAAACGCAGGTTTTAGAAGATTAAGCAGCCCATCGAACAGCATGCGGAAGCGGCTCGTCGGAAACAGTTCGTCCCGGTAGCGATAGTTTTCAAACGCTCCCGGCTTGCGGATCAGCCAGTCGATAATGTGGCGGTAGTCCACTCGATGTTTCTGCCGCCCCCGTAAGCGCGGCATCTGTTCCAACTTGCGCTGCCCGTACCAGATCTCGACTCGATCCATGTACCGCCGGGCCTCCACTTCCTCCCCAATCAGACGACTCCAGAAAGACATTCAAGAAAAAGAGAAGAAGCTGGAGCAATTCAACAAATGGGTTGACGAGTGGGAACGCGCCGAGCGTTTGCGACGGTTTATAGCCGCATATGTTGAGAAATCGCCCTCGTGGTCCGCGGAAAAACAGCCGCAATACAAGGCATAGATCGAGTGGGCGACACGCCAGGGCCGATAGAATCGACCCGTTCGTCGCGGAAAAACCGAAGTCTGTCTTGGATCGGAAGCATGAGGTGAGAGGGTGGTAAACAGCTTTTGACCGCGCCAAGTCGCAGGGTCTGGACCGGAATTACAGGCGGGGTTTTCGCACGAATCTCGGTACAACTCGGTACAATTGAGGCGAGAAAAAGAGTGGCTTTCTGGCTCCTAAGCGACGCCGAATGAAGCACTTGGATTTTGTCCAGCTCTTGGTTCGGGACCAGAAGGTCGAAAGGTAAAATCCTGTTTGCCGCGGCTGTTCTTTCATGGTGCCCACCGGATGCCGCAGTGATTCATTCTGTCGGAAGTTGCGACCTGGGTCACGGTGTGCCGTTGCTGTGACACGTGTCACGTTCGGATCAGTTGCAAGTCCTTTGCTGAGCACCTGGTTGCAGGGTGTCGTCTCCATCGGCATTGCGGCTGAAGCGCCGTCTTCTTTTATGGGGCTCTCCGCCTTACTCCGGAAGAAATCCGCATGCTGGCTGTGGGGCAATTTCTCGGCCGTGTTCTGGAATCCGAAGCGGTCGAAGCAGCCGCGCCGATGCGGTGCTTCAGCGTCATCCCGTCCAGATACTCCATCACGAGGAACGACTGATCCCCGTTCTTGCCGATTTCATGAATGGTGCAGATGTTGGGATGGTTCAGCGCTGACGCCGCACGCGCTTCGCGCCTGAAGCGTTCCAGAGCCTGGGGATCTTTCGCCACGTCATCCGGCAGGAACTTCCAAGCCACGAAGCGGCCGAGTTCAGTGTCTTCGGCCTTGTAGACCACCCCATGCCGCCCCGCCAAGCTTCTCGACGATGCGGTAGTGCGAGATGGTCTGCCCGAGCATTTGGGGTGAATGTTAGGGACAGGGGCGGGGTAAGTCAATGAGGCGCGGGGGACGATGGGCGTAGGCGCCTGGGAGCGGCGCGGAAAAGCAGTTCCTCGTCGCTGCGCTCCTCGGAACGACAAGTTAGGGAGTAGCTTGTGTCGGCGCGACGGAAGCCGCGCCCTTTCAAAGCGGCTAACTAAGGCACATTATAATACAACCTGTCTCATAAATGGTTATTGAGGTTCATCTCTCTTTCTTCGGCTGGAGAACGTGCTGATGGTGGAATCTGGCAGAGCGTCAATGACGGAAGCTGCAGCAGCGCCAGCTATTCCGCGCAGCTTCGTAAGAAAGCCATTCGTCGGCCAGCAGCTTGGCAAGCACAGCTCAGTGGTCCACGATCTTCAGTCTTTGTGAGATTGCTGTCGTTAAGGCGACGCAAGCCGAATGGCAGCTTCCAGAACTGCGTCGCGCCCTGTAGCCACGTCCTCTTTAGTGCGCGAAACAGGCACATCCGGAAAAATCCCAATGCCCACAAACTCCGTGCCGTCGGGGAATCGATCCCATTTCGTGCAGACACGGGCGTCCGCGCCGTAAATTGAAAACGACAACGGCTGGCCTGACGATCCGCAAGTCGCCTCGCCGACCAGCGTCGCACGCTTCTGCATTTTAAGTGGAATCAGAAAATCTTCTGCCGCGCTGCAGGTGGAGGGACTGGTGAGGACATAGACTGCGCCCGAGTAGCGCAAACCGGAAGACAGCTCGATCGTGTCGGGGGCGCCATCATACCATGTTTGCGGCTTTGCCCAAGCCTGAAATGTCGGATTGTACAGACGTGTTCGCCAGGTGCTCGACTGAGCGGGCGCTTTCAGAAAGTGACCCAGGATGCTGTAGGCGACCGAGCTGTTCCCTCCGCCGTTCTGGCGGAGGTCAAGAATCCAGGCTTTCGCTCGCTGGGCCTCGCCCAGCTTCGCCTCAAAATCGCGGAGGATCTTCTCGTCGCCGAAATCGTTCAGCGCCATGTAACTGACTTGAGCGGGAAGCTCTTTGTATTCGAAGCGCCCCTGTTTTGGCGAGGGAAGGGCGGCGCGATTCTTCGAGCCGTTGCGGGTCAGCGTGAGTTCAATAATATTTCCGTGAAGGTCGATCCATTTTGTCTGAATGGCGCTGTCCGGCGGCCCATACAACAGCATCCGCATTTCGCGCAGAGCTCGATCCTGTGGCGTGCTGGAGGCGATGTAAGGATCGAGGTCGCGCTCGACGATCGTCTTGATCGGCGTGTGATCGATCTCAAGCAGCTCCATCCCAGGCTTGAGGGCCGCGAGTTCCGGCAGACTCCCAACGGCAGATACCACAGGTTTTCCCTGCACGGGTTCGAGCCTAACCAAGGGCGCGTCTTCAGGAACTATTGCACGCGGGTAGACGTTCGTATGCCCATCCTTGAGAAGCGCGACAACCTCCTCCAGAATGCGTCCATATTCAACGTCGCTTTGCGCGGCGGCGACGCGCGGCATGTATTGTTCGAGCACACCGTCCCAATTCACATCCGGGCGCCTGTCGAGGTACACGAAATTGTATTTCACTTCGCTCCATAGCCGGGCGAAACCTTCCATTCTCAGGACGCGGACTGCCTCCGGCTTGGCGGCAATCTTCGGATCAAACGTGACGTAGGTTGGATCGAGAACCTCGCGCGCGAATTGTTGTAGGATCGATTGAAGCTGCGCGATGCCGTCATCTAACACCTTTCGATCAGAATCGCCGGCAGGTCTATCCGGACAAACCGCCATCTTCAACTTCACACCCACGTTGAGTAAACGGCCACCAGGAGTGACCACCGCCGCTCCCACGGCGTCTTTGCTGGCATCGCAGCGGTTAGTGAAGAGGAGGAGTTGATTTTCCCAGCGATACCCGGAATTCGGTTGTGCCGCGGATTGGAGCAACGCCTGTGCTAAAGCGCGTTCAGGAAAGTCCAGGACATCCACCCAGAAGGCATCGTCGGATGAACTCCAATGCGACCAGCGAGTATAACCAGAAATGGGCACTGCAGCTGACACTATTCGAATCGAAACGCCATGGGTAGCGGTCTTGAGCCCCGGCAAACTGATCCGAAGATCGTTTCTCCACGGATAAAGGACGAGAGCGTTTACCGTCGCATTGGGCTCTCCCATGAGGTGATCAAACTGCACGTCGTACGGAAATGTCTGCGCACGAATACTGAATGCAACAGCAAGGAACAATGCGATCGTCGCCACTTTCAGCGGAGTCGGCATGATCTTCTCCTTCCAATCAGACGAGGATGCCACCTCTTGGTCAGGTATACCCGCCAATGTCGATCGAACCTACTTAGCTATTTTCTGACGCCCAGAAAGAAGTCACAAGAAAGGCATGCGAGGACGATGGGAACTCAGCGATGCCCAATTAAGCGGTCCTGCAATACCCACAATCCGAGGCTTCATCCCGTTCTCCAATCGGGTCTATTTACCATATAAACGTGCTGGATGCACGCACTTCCACGACATGTCTTCCGGACGATCGGTTTGCATTGGTCATGATGGCATTCAACCCTTGAAGTTGCATGATCAAGCATCGCACTAACTGAAAGAGCTGCTGGTGAAGTCGCGATGGCAGGGCCCCTTCAGCCACGACGCCCGTGTTGATGCTGGCTACGGCTCAACCCCGTCAACCGTGTACTTCCTCTGCCGGTTACCGTTTGAATCTACCGTGGGAAGAAAAGCATTTTGACGACTAGACAGAGGACTGCTGCCACAAAGATTCGGCGAATCCAGATCGCTTTGACGAGTAACGTGATCCGACTTCCCAGCAATGCTCCCAGGAACATCGCAGCGCCGAGGATGAGACCGAGCCTCACATCAACTATTCCGCGCCAGAGGAAGATGGCCGTAGCCACTCCAGAGGAGACCACATTCATTACTTTGGTTGAGGCCACGGCTTCCAAGAATGACATTCCGAAAAGGATCACGAAGGCGGCAGTTAACATGGTCACGTAGCCGCCACTGAAAAAGCCGCCATAAACGGCAAGGCCAAAAGTGATAGCGTACCCTTCGACTATTGCGCTAAGTGACGTTGCCTCCCGGCCTTTTTCACCGAAATTTGTATTCATGAGTGAAAGGAGACCAACGCCGATCATGGCAATGGCGATCGCGATTTGCAGGGCTCTCATTGGAACCCTGAGCAGGAGCAGCGCCCCCAAAGTTGACCCGACAAGTGTGATTAGAGCTAGCGCCGGCAAGCGCCTGGTCTTGATAACGTTGGCTCGCATGAAGGGCAAGGCGCCTCCAACGCTCATGAAGGTCAACGCCAGCATATTTGTTGCGACGGCCCTGTGAGGTTCTATGCCAAAGGCGATCATCACGGGAACGGTAATGAGTGATGTGCTCCCCGTAATGACGCTGAGGATGCTAGTGAAAAAGAACACTGCAATCAAAATGACGAGCGTTCCGGTCGGCACGCTGACATCATAACAACCGCGAATCAGTGAGGACTTTGGGCACTGACTTATGGAGACGAGTGAAACCGCTTGACCTTGGAACCTATTCCAGGGTTCATACTACTTGAAATGGCTGGCGCGAGCGGATCGCTTCAATGCGGAGAGTTGGCTCATCTGACGGGCGTAAGCCCTGATACGATCCGCCACTACGAGCACATTGGGATCTTGCGGAAAGCACCGCGGACTTCCGGCGGTTACCGCATTTACGGGCGTCAAGGTGTAGATCGCGTTCGCCTGGTTCAGCGGGCAATAGAATTGGGTTTCACGTTGTCTGAACTTTCTGAAATTATTAAGGTTCGCAACGGAGGAGGCGTTCCGTGTCAGCCTGTGCTTGGTCTGACCGAAGAGAAACTTCGCTCCTTAGAGCAGCAGATCAGCGAACTTCGGAGCACACAGCATTATATGAAACCGCTGGTTAAGCAATGGCGCGCGAAGTTGAGCCAAACAGAGCCGGGGAATAAGGCCATGCTCCTGGAGTCTCTGGCGGACGGGTCCCATGCGTCGGCCAAGCCGGGCAAAAATCTGAGAAGGAAATCAAAGATATGAAAACTCTAAACCTTACAGCTTTAATCGTGAGCGTGCTGTGCATCACGACCTCAGTCGGTGCACAAGACGCCAATAAAGAAGATGCCATGCGGGAATGCCATGCACAAAGAGCATGCGACAGTAGACTCGCAGCAGGTTTTGGCAGAAAAGCATGGGGACGAGGCGATGGGCTTCTCCCACGAAAAGACGAAGCATCATTTCCTTATGTCGGCAGATGGGGGCGTGATTGAAATGACAGCGAATGAGGCCACTGACAAAGCGAGCGCTGAGGCAATACGCTCGCACCTGTCACATATTGCAGTCATGTTCGGAGCGAGAGACTTCAGTGCTCCCATGTTTATCCACGATGGTATCCCGCCCGGCGTGACGACGATGAAGCTCGTCAGAGGGAGGATTGTGTACACATACGAGGAACTCCCCGCCGGCGGCTGTATACGAATTCAGTCGCGAAAGATCCTATTGCGGTCGCTGCGATCCACGACTTCCTGCGCTTCCAAATTGTCGAGCATCACACCGGCGACAACCTAGTGGTTTGATTAAGATCCAGATCGAGCTGTCCGCCTTAGGTTGTTGACTAGATTCCATATTTCTGCCAATATAGAAATATGGCAGCGACCACTAGCAAGAAAATCACAGAACAAGTGACGAAGTATGCGGACATGTTCTCCGCGATGGGAACGGAAGCGAGACTTCGCATCATGCAACTTCTGCTCTCAGCCCACCCCGAGGGCCTGGTAGTTGGAGAGATTCAGGGGGAACTGGAGATCCCGAACTCCACCCTGTCTCACCATCTCGATAAGCTTAAGAACGAAAGTCTAGTCGAAGTCAGGCGAGAGAGTACCTTCCTGCGCTATACAGCAAATACCGAGTCTCTCCAAGAGCTGTTGCAGTTCCTTTATGCGGAATGTTGCACGCGAAACAGGGCACTGGAACCCCAAGATATCGTCCGGATTTGCAAATAGGAGTTACGAAAATGAGCACCGATATTAAAGAAATCGTGAAAGAGAAATACGGGCAGGTAGCTCTGCGGATCAAAACTGGCGGTAGTGGGTGTTGCGGTGCTGTGCGATCTACGGGTTGTGGGTGCGATCCGATCACTTCTAATCTCTACGATTCGGTCCAGGCTGGACAAATTCCTGAAGAAGCGATGCTTGCGTCCCTGGGCTGTGGGAATCCGACTGCGCTCGCAGAACTAAAGCCCGGAGAGACAGTGCTCGATTTAGGATCGGGCGGTGGAATCGATGTTCTCCTGTCGGCGCGTCGTGTAGGCCCAAAAGGAAAAGCCTATGGCCTCGACATGACCGACGAAATGCTCGAACTGGCGAATGAGAACAAGCGAAAGGCCGGATTGGAAAACGTCGAATTCCTCAAGGGTGAAATCGAGAGCATACCGCTGCCCGATAACTCTGTGGATGTCGTGATCTCGAACTGCGTGATCAATCTTTCAGCCGATAAGGACCAGGTCTTGCGGGAAGCATTTCGCGTATTGAAACCCGGCGGCCGATTCGCGGTTTCTGATGTTGTAACGCGCGGCGAAATAAAGCCGGAGATTCGCAAAAGTGTATTGCTGTGGGTGGGCTGCGTGGCAGGGGCGCTCGAAGAAGTTGAATATACGAAAAAGCTCATCAAGGCAGGTTTCGAAGGAATCGACATCGAACCAACGCGTATTTACCGAGTGGAAGAGGCGCGGGAGATGTTGGCGGCTGAGGGAATTGATGTGGATGCCATTGCTCCGCAGGTGGATGGGGAGTTCATGAGCGCCTTCGTCCGTGCGGTAAAGCGGCAAAGGGCCGTGGAAGGACCGAGCCACAGCTGAAAGCTGACGAATGCCGGCCCACTACAACGTTCTATTTCTGTGTACTGGAAACTCGGCCCGCTCGATCATGGCCGAGGCGATCCTGAATGCGAAGGAACGACCGGCCTTTACTGCCTATAGCGCTGGCAGTCACCCAACCGGAACGGTACGCCCGGAGGCCTTGCGGGAACTTCAACGCACTGGCATACCAACCACCAATTTGCGCAGCAAGAGCTGGGAGGAATTTTCAAAACCAGGTGCACCCCAAATGGATTTTGTCTTCACGGTCTGCGATAACGCTGCGATCGAGGTTTGCCCGGTGTGGCCTGGGCACCCGATGACGGCACACTGGGGAATTCCTGATCCGGCAGCGGTTAAGGGCACACAGGAAGAGGTACAAAAGGCTTTTCGAGACGCCCTTTTTCTGCTGGATCGACGAATCAGCCTTTTCCTTTGTCTTCCCCACGCGACAATCGACAAACTCTCCCTCAAGAAAGAACTCGACGGCATCGCTCACCAATGAAATTCACCCTATTCGCCCGGATGACGGCAGAGTTTGTCGGGACGGCATTTCTCTTGATGGCCGTGGTCGGCTCCGGGATCATGGGCGAGCGACTGTCTGGCGGCAACCTGGCCATCGCGTTGCTTGCGAATACTCTTGCCACCGGCGCCGCCTTGGTCGCGCTCATCCTTACCTTCGGGCCTGTTTCGGGAGCGCACTTCAATCCTGCGGTTTCGCTTGCGGATGCCTCGCGAAGGGGCATGCCTTGGCGTGAGACTCCCGCCTACATCATTGCTCAGCTTTTGGGCGCTTACACCGGCGTAATGAGCGCTCATGCAATGTTTTCCTTGCCACTGGTTTCAGCATCTCGACACAACCGCAGCGGCACGGCGCAATGGTTCAGCGAATTCATTGCGACATTCGGGTTGCTGTCAGTCATCTGGGGATGTTCGCGACTGCGTACGTCCGTGGTGCCGTTTGCGGTTGGTGCGTACATCACAGCTGCATACTGGTTCACCGCATCGACCTCGTTCGCCAACCCCGCGGTGACTCTGGCAAGGGCCGCGAGCGACACCTTTAGCGGCATTCGCCCCGCGGATGCTCCTGGCTTCATTGCGGCACAGTTGATCGGCGCGGCGGCGGCAACTGCGTTGTTTAGTTGGCTTGTCCCCAGCCTGCCCGCGGTTGCTCGTGATGTTCTGGTACCCCACGCTTCGGAGTCATCCTAGCTGCTAGATCGCGCAGCGCGTTATCACCCGTTAGCAGGAGCCATTCACGCTCTTTCGCCAGCGCAAGCGCGAAACTGTCCGGCACCGATAAAGAGGTGCGTTGTTGGCGATAGCGCAGCGCGTTGGCGACACCTGTCTCGCTGACTTCTTCGACCCGGAGTCCGAGTTGCCGCAGCTGTTCTCCCCATTCCCCCTGCATCTCACGATCGTAGAGAACGTCGGGAACCGCGAATTCGTCAGGCAGTTCAAAAACAGCCTCCAGAAGGCCGCCGCGGTCAAGATCGATCAGAACGGACGTGTCCGAAACCAAAATCATCACACGGCAACCGCAGCGGGTTCCTCCATGCGACGATTCAGTTCATGTAGCGTGATGTTGAGTAACTCAGCCGCCTTCGCTTCCGAAATCGCGTTTTCAGCCAGCGCGCGGTAGCAAAGGCGGTCGAAGCGTTCCGGCTTTTCTTCCGGTAATTGATGCGGCTCGTAATTTGGTCCCGTCCGGAAGCCCAACCGTGAATACTCGCGGAATAACCCGTCCTTGAGCGACGGCGGGAAGATACCCAGATCGGCACAGCGATACGTGATCGCCTGCACACTCGCGCCGAACAGTTTCTTCAGCGCAAAAAGTTCACTCCAGCCGATTGAACTGCGGTTTCTGCCCACGTTCGACCACAGAGCTTCCGCCGGCATGAGGAAAGCGCCTGCAAATCTGTGCGCAGCCTTCTCACGGAATTTATCGTCCCCCTGAACGTCCATGACCATGTGTCCGAGTTCATGAGCGAGGTTGAATCGCTGCCGTTCGCCATGCGCACCGCTGCGAATGACAATCACCGGAATAGGCTCGCCCTGTGATCGCCGAACCTGCGCTGCCAGCCCGTCGATATTCTCGTGCGACTTTACGACGACGACCTTTATGCCGCGCTCTTCGAGAAGCTCGACCAGGTCTTGAATGGGATCGATGCCCAGATTCCAATGCTCCCGGAGCAACTTCGCCGCCAGCCCGGCATCTCCGATCTCACGCACAGGGAATGGCGCCTGCCGCGGTTTGTCCCACTCCGCGCTTTGCAGACCCAGGATTTCCTCAACCAGCAAATAACGCTCGATCAGGTGAAGGGCCTGCGCCTCAATCTGCGCCTCCTCCTTCTTGCTGGTAATCTGCTTTTTCCGGAACTCGACGCCATCGAGCACCATCTCCTGGTCCCCCACGAGATAGTCCACCGAGACGCCCAGGGCGTGGCTCAGCGCGATCAGCACCCCGGAACCGGGAACGTCCTCGTCCCTTTCATACTTGCCGATCTGCTGTGCCGATACCCGGTTTTTAATCTTGGCTGCTAGATCCCTCAACGAAAGACCGGCAGCGGTCCTGGCAAGCTTAAGTCTTTTACCGATCATGATTTAATCTCATTCCCCATTGGTTTACAATTATAGTATTATATAGTAGTTTTGTAAACCGTTTCGAGCAGGTGAACCAGAATTATGAACTCTCTCAATCGCTTAACACTGCCTCCGGCGAACGCCTTTTCCAGTTTGCTTCCCTATCTTTAGCATTGGTAATTCCCCCATTGCGAGGAGATGAGTTCCCCTCTATCTACCAATACCAACCGGCTGGCCATTTCCTGAATTTGCTTGAAGACAATTTAGGAGCGGGGAGTATATCCCCCTCCCGCCCCCCGTCGAGTTTCTCGACGATGCGGTAGTGTGGGAACGCCTGCCCCATAAGTTGGATTCAACAGCCACGTGCGCGAAATGTTATGTCGCAGTCACAAGTGGGTCAACGCGAGCTTCCGCTCAAAGTGTTGCAATTTCGCATACCCGGCTTTGGCTTGCTTCAGGATCGGGATGTCGGGGTCGGCATCTGTCCAGCCAGCGAGGAAGCCTTCATACGCGGCGGGTGCCCGCACTCCCCGAAACGGCACGCAAACCTTGCCTGAATCAAAAAGACTTTAAATCCGCCACCGTCCAGGCCGCCCCGGTAACAAGAAAAGTCAGGACGCATTCGGACCAATTCAGGTGTGCCTGCGGCTGAGCGGCCACACGCGGAATCCAGACCGACACGCCAAACAGCGCCAGCATGAGTGTCATCAGACGCAGCGCAAGCCGTGCCTGGCGATTAAACAGA
>JASHRE010000172.1 GCA_030037515.1 Candidatus Sulfotelmatobacter sp. | reverse complement strand
CGGCGCTCCCCCCTTTGCACTGTTCTTGAGTGAGTTCACGATTCTGAGGGCGGGAATTGCGGGCCGATACCGCTGGACGGCGATCGTTTTCGTCATTTTTCTGATCGTTGTGTTTGTTAGTTTTCTCTCGCATTTCCGCGCCATGTATTTCGGTGCCGGCCCCGAGCCCGAAGTTCGCTGCATGCCCGGTGTTCTGTGGCGTGCCATCCCAATGTGGCTCGCTTTCCTTCCCTTGCTGGTGTTTGGACTTTGGTGGCCGCGAGGACTGTGGAACGCATTCATGCAGATTTATTCAGGACTAACGGGAGGCACTCCGTGAACGGCGCTCTTGAACAGCGATTATCTCCGGACGAGTTGCCCGAGGTTTGTCGTGCTCTCATGGCCGGAGGCGCTCGACTCCAGATGGCATATGCATGGTTTCCTGAACCCGATACGCCCGAGGTGATTTATCTAGGGGACTGGAAGCGGCTTGAGCCGTTTCCGATGCTGCGTTGCCGATTGCTGGACGGTCGCCGCGAATTACCTTCCCTTGCCGCCATTACGCCCCTGCTCGGCTGGTATGAACGCGAGATCCAAGACCTCTGCGGCATCCAATTCAGTGGACACCCCGAGCCATCCCCCTTAGTGCTGCACGAAGGGGCGCGGCCGGAGATGCCGCCGCTTGATCCCCGGTATCAGCCGGAAGAGATGATGCCTTACTCGCCGCAGCCCTGGCACTTGCCGGCAGTCGAGGGCGATGATGTTCAGCAGTTGCCCTTCGGTCCGGTACGAGCTGATGTGCTCGAATCGGCACAGATCCTTTTCTACTACGTAGGCGAGGGCATTCTTCATTGTCATCCTCGACTATTCTTTAAGCATCGCGGCTTGGAAAAACAATTTGAAGGGTTGTCACCGCTGCTGGGGGTGGTGTTGGCCGAGCGCATCTCGGGGGTAGACAGCTTTGCCCATGCCCTTGCGTTCTGCCAAGCGGTTGAGGCCGCAGCTTCGAGCAAAATCCCAGAACGAGCTTCCTACCTGCGAGTGATTCTTGCCGAACTGGAGCGTCTCTACAACCATCTTCATTACTTAGGGCACCTCTGCCATACCACGACGCTAAAAGTCGGCGAGGCCCAGGGCAAGCTCCTGGAAGAACAATGCAAACAAATCAACGGTGAATTCACCGGCTCCCGGTTCCTGCGGGGACTACTTGTGCCCGGAGGCATGAGGCGTGACCTGAGTCTCAATGGTTTGGAAGAGCGGCTGCGGCGACTCGAACCCCAAATCATTGACTACATGTTCGAACTCGAGACCACAAACAGCCATCTTGACCGCCTGTTGACGACAGGCCTTTTGCCGCGCCAAGTGGCATTCGATCAAGGCGCCAGCGGACCCATTAAGCGTGCCTCCGGAATCCAGCGCGATCTTCGCTGGAGTCATCCCTACGCGGCCTACGGCTCCTTCAACGTGGACGTGCCAGTTCGCCAGGAGGGAGATGCACACGCTCGGTCGCAAATCCGCATGGACGAGATCCGCGCGAGCATCAAGCTCATTTATTCCGCATTGGAGAACCTGCCGCGGGGACGCGTATCGACAGAGGTCCACGCTTTTCCAGGCAGCGAGGGTTTAGGTTGGTGTGAGTCGACTCGGGGATCGATTTATCACTGTGTCCATTTCGACGAAGTCGGGCACTTGGCACGCGTAAAGGTGAAGTCACCATCGTTTTCCAACTGGCGCGTATTTCCCTTTACGGTGCATGACAGCAACATGATGGACTACGCCATCAACGAAGCCAGCTTTGGGCTGACGATGGCTGGGTGCGACCGCTAGGCCCGGAGAACAACGTATGCCGGTGTGGACCCTTTATGGACTTAGGCGCGGTGTGGCGACCAACCCGTGGCCCGACGGTGGGCAAGTTACACAACGCGGTGTGCAGGGGATGCCACGTTTTCATTCCGAGCAGTGCAAGGAAGGATGCCGCGTTTGCGCGGATGTGTGTTTGCCGGGCGCAATCCGGATCATTGAAAACGGAAGAGGCGAGCGCTTGACGCTTGACTATGGCAAATGTGTCGCCTGCCAAATGTGCACCGAGTTCTGTCCCGAGGATGCCATGGAGAAGTCGGGGGATTGGGCTTTTGCGGTGAGCAAGCGAGCCGATCTCATCTGGGACGAAGCTCTTACGTCACTGCCGGCGCAGGAGTTGACGCAGAAGATCCACACCGCTTTTGGGCGAAGCCTGCACGTTCGACATGTTGATGCGGGCTCGTGCAACGGGTGTGAATCCGAGCTGCAGGCGTTGAACAATCCTTATTACAACCTACACCGGCTCGGCATCTTCTTCACGCCTTCTCCCCGATTTGCTGATCTGCTGTTGGTGATGGGTACGGTGACATACGCGATGAAGGAAGCCCTGCTTGAGACCTACAACGCCATGCCCGAACCGCGGTGGGTTATGGCGATGGGAACATGTGCAGTTTCGGGAGGTGCAGTGGGTGGCGGCTACGCCTGCGGACGAGGAGTCGAAGAGTTTCTGCCGGTCGACATTTATGTGCCGGGATGCCCGCCCAACCCGACGGCGATGATTCAGGCCTTGCTGTTGTTGCTGAATCGGACGCCGCAGCGCGTCCAAGGAGGGCACTTTGCAGACTGACCTGTTGGTAGCGATGGTACTGCTCTGGGCCATTTCCTTTGTACTGGCGCTGGTTCTTCGCACCGATTGGGTGGCGCGGGTTGGGATCGCGGTGGGATGCATTCTGGGTCTGGCGTATGCGGTCACAGGATGGCTTAAGACTCCTGCGACACTACCGCTGCACATTTCGCTGGCGAACACGCCCGTAGAATTTCAACTCGATAATGCAGCCCTGTGGCTTTTCTTCTTCGGTCTCTTGCCGGCGTTGCTGGCCGCTGCTCTGGGCAGTGCTTCCCCCGTCTCGGATGCGAGAAGATATTGGTTGGCGGGTCTTGCGGCCACGCTGCTTGGTGCGCTGGGTGTATTCGGCCTCGAGGACACCATGTCGTTTTTGATCGCATGGGAGGTCATGAGCCTCGGTGGAGCCGCGATGATTCTGGGTGAGCGGATTTCGACCGATCGTGACGGGCCTACCTTATTTATGGTTTCGTTGCTCGAAGTCGGGTCGGTGGCAGTTTTGCTCGCGCTTCTGTTGTTGGGCAGTCACGCATCGTCTCAGTCTTTCGCAAATTTCCTGACCACGTATGGAATGTCTACCGCGGGAACTCTGTTGATTGGCCTGCTTTTTCTTTTCGGTTTCGGCGCCAAGTTGGGCATGCTCCCGTTTTATGAATGGTTCCCGTCGGCGTATGGTTCCGGGAGTGGAGCCACCGGAGTCATCTTCTCAGGTATTGTGCTGAATGCCGCCTTCTATGCGTTGGGACGAGCTACCTTACAGTGGCTTCCTCACTCGGGAACGTGGGCGATCGGCACGGCCAGCATCATGGTTATCGCCGGTGTTCTCAGCGCGATCCTTGCGATTTTCTACGCGTTTCAGCAAGAAGACTGGCGCCGTTTGTTAAGTTTTTCGTCGGCGGAGAATGCCACCGTGGCCATCGCCACGCTCGGCGTGTCGAGTTTATTCGCGTCCAGTTCCTTGCCGGCGTTTGCATCTCTAGCCTGGACGGTCGCACTTCTGCACTTGGCGGCGCACAGTCTCGCCAAAGGCACACTGTTCCTCACGGCGGACGGGATTCATGAGGTCAGCGGAGATTACGTGATCCGGCAAGCTGGGCTGTTGCGGCGCAGTCCGGTCCTTTACGGCATCGGCGCCGTTTTCGCTGCCATGAGCCTCGCGGCATTGCCTCCCCAGGCAGGGTTTGCAACCGAATGGTACATTTTTCAAACTCTGTTTCAGGGAACACAAGTCAACAACCTGGTCGCCCGGCTTACCATCGCCCTTGCGGCGGCCGGTCTCGCGCTTGTCGCAGCAGTCGCTCTGGCCACGTTCGTGAAGTTGTTCGGGGTAGGATTGCTCGGCGACGGTCACAGTGGGCCGACTCATCTTTCCCGTTTCCGCAGCGCCTGCGTCTTTCTGCTCGGATTAAGCGTTCTGGCCTTGGCGGTCGGGATGCCCTGGTGGATGCAATTCCTAGGGCAAACCAGTCAAGCGATGTTCGGCGTGAACGCGAGCGCGTCGATGCGTAACGGTTGGCTTCTTGTGCCACTGAGCGGCAAGTTCGCGTTCATCTCACCGACCAAACTGGTGATCGCCGGTCCGTTGCTGGCATTACTGCCCTTGGCGCTGTTCTGGAGCAGCCGGCCCCAGTTCAAACTGCGGCGAGTTCCGGTATGGTCCGGAGGTCGTCGCGAAGATGCCCGCCAGATAGCAACGACCTCGCTGGCATTCTCAAACGCCTTGCGTACCTTCTACAGCTTCATTTATGGTCCCACGCACAACGTCGAACGGGAATATCAGGACAGCCCCTACTTCCTGAAGAGACTCATCTTCAACCAGGAAGTTGCTCCGGTTTTTGGGCCTTATCTATTCGCACCTTTCACGCACGTTGTGCGCAGGCTTTCGAATGCGGTCAGCGTATTACAGTCGGGCTATCTGAATTCCTATAACGCGCTGATTGGAATTCTACTGGTTCTCATTCTGGCTCTATCCCTGTTCTACAAGTAAGGACAATGTTCGACAGGATCCTAGTCGCGTATCACGGGACCGATCGAGCCCTGAAAGCGTTTGACGGCGCCTACAGGTGGCACATCGATTGGGCATGCCGCTTCACATGGTCAGCGTAGAGGAAAACATACCGCGATCAGCGGAACTGATCGCCGAGGTAGAAGATGCAAAACAAGAAGGGGATACGCGCTACAGCGAAGTTGCTGAGCAGGCCAAGCGTCGGGCGGCAATGCATGGGGTCGCTTTGGAGTGTGCCGTCGTGGTAGGGAAGCGGGAACGTGCCATTATCGACTTTCTGAACAAAGGCCGTTTCGACCTGCTGGTTATCGGTGAGAGCCGCCGCCCTTCCATATCAGGATTGCTTTTCGGCAGCCCGTCAAACAGGCTGACGAATCTGGCTCCCTGCAGCTTCTGGTCGTGAAATAGGACGAAGCGTCGCCTTCCTGTTTGAGGTGGAACTCCACAACAGTCAGCGGCGGCTGGGAGAAGCCAGGGAACATGAACTCTTGTGACATGGACATAGGCAAGGAAAAAGAAAATAGGTCCCAAAGTTTTCGCGATCCGGTGTGCGGGATGGCCGTCGATCCAGCTACGGCCGCAGGCACAGCGGCAAGCAATGGACAGGTCTTCTATTTCTGCAGCCGCATCTGCGAGCAGAAATTCCGCGAAGATCCGCAGCGGTATTTCGGTTTTGTTGCTGCCGTGCACCTGCCGCATCCAGCTATGGAACGCGAGAGCGGCCTACAGTCGACCTACGTCTGCCCGATGGATCCCGAAGTCATCGAGAGAACTCCGGGAGCATGTCCGAAGTGTGGCATGGAGCTCGAGCCGCGCCGCCCCGGGGATGCAAATGGAATCGACGATGAATATAAGGAGATGACGCAGCGCTTGCTCGGCAGCCTCATCTTCGCCCTTCCTCTTCTAGTGATTGCCATGGGACACATGGCAGGGGCCCTCGAGCGTTTTTTTCCGTCCTGGTCGACGACGTGGGGAGAACTGCTATTGGCTACACCCGTGGTCGCTTGGGGCGGTTGGCCGTTCTGGAAACGCGCATGGGCATCGTTTCAGAATCGTAACGCCAACATGTTTACCTTAATCGCCTTGGGTGTAGGAGTCTCCTACCTCTACAGCCTCGTGATCGTAGTCTTGCCAAGTCTTATCGCAGGCGCACACGGTTTGGGCCCAACGAGGGACGTTTATCTCGAACCGGCAGCATTTATCACCGTGTTGGTGTTGTTGGGACAGGTCATGGAACTCCGCGCGCGAAGGCGCACCAGCAGTGCGATTCGCAGTCTCATGGATCTTTCTCCGAAGATGGCGCTGCAGGTACATGAAGACGGTAGGGAAACCGACGTACCGCTTGCAGCGGTGCGGACAGGCGATGTCCTGCTGGTACGGCCCGGCGAAAGAGTTCCCGTTGACGGTGTTGTCCTGGACGGTCAAAGCTCGGTCGACGAGTCCATGATCACCGGGGAATCCGTGCCAGTAATGAAGCTCCCTGGCAG